>JAKAVI010000063.1 GCA_021817355.1 Pseudomonadota bacterium
TGTCGCCTTGACCAATATTTCCTACGAATTTTCGGCGGTGTTCCACAATTCCATGCTACCGGCGATCGCTCCCCCCGAACGGGTAGGCGGCCTGTCCGGCCTTGGTCTTGCTCTGGGCAATGTGGCGGGCATTCTGCTGCTCGGCTTCATGCTGATCGCGCTGTCGCTCCCGGGGCGGGTGCACTGGGCCATCGTACCGGCCCATCCATTGTTTGGTATCAGCCAGGCCTTGCACGAGCCCGAACGCCTGGCGGGACCTTTGGCCGCGGTGTGGCTGGCAGTGTTCAGCGTGCCACTCTTTCTCTTCACACCGGATCAGCCCAGCCTGCATCTTGGACTTTTGGGGGCGGTGCGCCAGGGCGTGCGCTCGGTCCTGCGTACCCTGCGCAGCCTTTCGCATTATCGTAACGTCGCCCATTATCTTGGTGCCCGCGCGGTATTCAATGACGGCATGACCGGGGTGCTCACCTTCAGCGGCATCTATGCTGCCGGCACCTTCCACTGGGGCGCCGTCCAGATGGCGTTTTATGGACTTGAGCTCTCGGTCTTCGCCGTAGTGGGAGGATTTCTGGGCGGCTGGCTTGATGATCGTCTTGGCTCCAAGCCTACGCTGATCATCAGCCTGAGCGGAACCATCGTTTCATCGTTGCTCAGCCTGACCATGGGGCCGGATCGCATTTTCTGGTTCATTCACTACAGTCTGCACTCCTCCCCGCTCTGGCGCTTTCCCATTTTCAACACACCTCCCGAACTGATTTTTCTGGCAGTGCTCAACATCGGTGCGACGTGTATCACCGCGGCCTATGCCAGCTCGCGGACCATGCTGGCGCGCATTGCCCCGCCCGAGCGCATGGGAGAGTTCTTCGGAATATTCTCGTTGTCTGGAACGTCAACCACCTTTCTGGCGCCGCTTGGCGTGTCGATCCTGACCGTGACCACGCACAGCCAACGCGGTGGTATGCTTGCGATCTCATTCTTTCTTGTGATCGGCCTTTTATGGCTGGTGGTCAGCGTCAAAGAGAGGTGCGCAAAGGCGATCTGAGATTGATCAGCTGAGCGCACCTGGCTAATGACGAAAGTGCCGGTTTCCGGTAAATGCCATGGTAAGGCCCGCGTCATCCGCCGCGGCGATGACCTTGCTGTCATTGATTGAGCCGCCGGGCTGGATGACCGCTGTTGCGCCCGCTTCGGCAACGGCCAGAAGTCCGTCGGGGAAGGGAAAAAACGCATCGGAGGCCGCTGCTGACCCCTTGGTCAGTGGCTGAGGCCAGCCAGCGATCTTGGCAGCATCCTGTGCCTTGATGAAGGCGATGCGAGCGGCATCGACCCGGCTCATCTGACCTGCGCCGATACCGGCGGTCTGGCCATCCTTGACATACACGATGGTATTGGACTTGACGTGCTTGGCCACCGTGAAAGCAAAGAGCATGTCGACGACTTCCTGCTCGGAGGGCTGACGCTTGGTGACGATGCGCATGTCCTGCCTCCCGATATGCGCATGATCGCGGCTCTGCACGAGAAAGCCGCCCGCCACGCTGCGAAAACTTGCACCACCGCTGCGCGGATCCGGCAGGCCGCCGGCGATCAGCAACCGCAAATTCTTCTTGGCCGACAGGATACGTTGGGCCTCGGCATCTGCATCAGGTGCGATGATCACCTCGGTGAACAGCTTGGAAATTTCCTCGGCCGTGGCTGCATCCAGCTTGCGATTGAAGGCCAGAATGCCGCCAAAGGCGCTGACCGGGTCGCATGCCAGGGCTTTCACATAGGCTTCGTGAAGCGTTGCTGCCACCGCCACACCACAGGGATTGGCGTGCTTGATGATGGCGCAGGCCGCACGCCCGCCCGGATCAAACTCACTGACGAGCTCATAGGCTGCGTCGGTATCGTTGATATTGTTGTATGAGAGCTCCTTGCCCTGAAGCTGGCGGGCACTGGCGACACCAAAACGGGCTTCACCGGTCACATAAAAGGCGGCGCGCTGGTGTGGGTTCTCGCCGTAACGCAGGGACTGTTTGAGATGTCCGGCGAGGCTGCGCCGCCGCGCCGGTTCCTCATCACCTGCCAGTTCGAGCTGCTCGGCCAGCCAGCTGGAGACGGCCGCATCATAGACGGCCGTGCGGGCGTAGGCGATCTGCGCCAGCTTGCGTCGTAGGGCGTAGGTTGTAGCACCTTGATGCGCTTCCATTTCTGCAAGCACCCGGGGGTAGTCCTCGGTGTCGACGACCACGGTCAGCCAGGCGTGATTCTTTGCCGCCGAACGGGTCATGGCGGGGCCGCCAATGTCGATGTTTTCGATGGTCTCCTCATAGGAGGCCCCTTTGGCGACGGTGGCTTCGAAGGGATAAAGGTTGCAGACCAGCAGATCGATGCCGTCGATGCCATGCTCCCGCATCGCCGCGGCATGATCAGGCTTGTCGCGAAGCGCCAGAAATCCACCGTGAATCTTGGGATGCAAGGTCTTGACCCGGCCATCCATCATTTCAGGAAAGCCTGTCACCTCCGCGACATCGCGCACCTGAAGGCCCGCCTGCCTGAGGCTCTTGGCCGTGCCGCCGGTGGAGATCAGCTCAACACCGTGGCGCGCAAGACCCTGGGCAAATTCGGCAAGGCCGGTTTTGTCGGAAACAGATAGCAAAGCGCGGCGAATGGGGCGCAAGGTCATGGTCGACTCGAACGTTGCGGTAGCGAGGCGCTCATAGACCCATAGGCCTTCGAAGAAAAGGCCGCCAGGTAGCCGGCATTGGGTCCTTTTCATCATGCGCCCTCTATCTGGCCCCTCCGCGGCCTGCCCGGACAAGTGCTTGTGGCTGGTTCCGGCGGCGAGGACGCCTTACCCGGGCCGCCTACTGCCACCGGGCCCCCGCAAACCATGTGAATGCTTTGTCATATCGAGAATCTGTGACTTGCCCGCCACCCTCGCCACGCGCCACTGTCGCAGGGTACCAATGGGGGAAGTCGGGATGAAGCGGACGTGGATGGCAGGGCTGATTGCCCTATCGGCGGTGACGGTGGCGCAGGCGCAGGTCACGCCAACCCCGCCCTTGAAGGATCACCGTTTGCTCGTGACGCTGGCCCATGCTGTCCAGCCGAGGGATCTCAAGCTCGTTCTGACCAAGCTTGTGTCCTTTGGCACCCGTCATACGCTGTCCACGACCACCTCACCGGTGCGCGGGATCGGTGCTGCGCGGCGCTGGGTCAAATCGCATTTCGAGGAAATATCAAAGCAATGCGGCGGCTGTCTGAAGATCGAGACGCCCACAGATGTCGTCACCGGACCGCGTATCCCCAAGCCGACCGAGATCAAGGATGTGCTCGCGGTGCTGCCGGGGACGACCGACCCGTCACGGGTGATCGTGATATCAGGACATCTGGACAGCCGCGTTACCAACGTGATGAACGCCACTTCCAATGCTCCGGGCGCTGATGACGATGGCTCGGGAAGCACTGCCGTCATCGAAGCGGCAAAGGTTCTGTCCCAGCATCGCTTTCCGGCCACGTTGGTTTTTGCGGTGCTTTCGGGTGAAGAGCAGGACCTTTACGGCGGCAAGCTTCTGGCCAAATACGCCCATGCGCAGCATTGGCAGGTCGAGGCGGATCTCAACAACGACATCATCGGCAGCACGATGGGTGACAACGGCCAGCACATTTCCAATTATGTGCGTGTATTCTCGGAAGGCACCAAGTCGACAGAGACCCCGCAACAGGCTGCAATAAGGCGCTATAATGGTGGTGAGGTGGATAGCCCCTCGCGCGAGCTCGCCCGCTATGTCGCGGGCCTGGCGCAGGCCTACCTGCCAGGTTTCTCCGCGCACATGATCTATCGCACGGACCGATACTCGCGCGGTGGCGACCAGGTTCCTATGCTCGCGGCTGGATTTCCCGCGGTGCGTTTCACCGAAGCCATCGAAAATTATGACCATGAGCACCAGGACGTGCGCGTCCAGAACGGTATTCAGTACGGTGACCGCGAGCGCTTTATTGACTTTCCATACCTGGCGCGGGTGACGACGTTGAACATTCTGACTATGGCGGCGCTGGCCATGGCGCCGCCGCCGCCCCGCCATCTGGCGATTAAGGGCGCGGTCAGTCATAACACGGTGGTCAGCTGGTCGAAGGCTCCCGGTGCTGCGTCCTACAACGTGTGGTGGCGCAATACCATCGCGCCATACTGGACCCACCACCGCAGTGCAGGGAATGCAACCAGCCTGACGCTGGATAACATCACGATCGACGACTGGTTCTTCGGCGTTTCCTCGGTTTCCAAAGCCGGCTATGCCAGTCCGGTGGAGTTTCCCGGTGCGGCAGGATCTTTCGTAACCAAACTGCCGGAGGCGACGCACTAGCACTTGGTGTGTCCAGACGTTTCCGGCCCGGCAGCCAAGGGCTCTTCGCGACGCATGTTCGAGCAGTTGATGCATTTTCTCGGTACGGATCAGGCGCCTAAGACGCCTGATCCGCGGCTTGCAGTGGCAACGCTTCTGGTCGAGGCCGCCAACCGATCAGACCACTTTGCCGATCACGAGCGGGCCATGATCCGCAAGCTTTTAGGGCAATGCTTCGGACTTGCGCCGGAGGAGTGCGCCAGTCTGCTTGCCCGTGCGGAGGAAAAGCAGCGCGATCTGGTGCAACTTCAACCCTACACTCATGCCATCTTCGAGCAGATGGCGCCCGGAGAACGGACGCGGGTCATCGAGATGCTGTGGGAAGTAGTCTACGCCGATGGCGTGCTGGAACCCGAAGAGGACGCGCTGGTACGGAAGGTCGCCGGTCTGATTTATGTGGACGACGTCACTCGCACCGAAGCACGCCGGCGCGTCGTGGCCCGCCTGAATGAGGAAAAGTCCTGACGCGCGGGCGCCGGCATCCTTTATATGGGTGTCGGTATCCGTACCGAAGCTGCCCGCCCGTCGTCATGACGGGCTCAGCCACGGTGGTCCAAAAAATGACGGCGGGCAGGTGCCCTTACCGTCGCTTGAGCACGGTTAAAATTGCGGTGCAGAGCTTTTCAAGATCGTCCTGCGCGATGTTCAGTGCCGGGGTCAGATAGACGATATTGCGAAATGGCCGCACGAACACGCCTTCCTCGACGAAGGCCTGCTTCAAGCCGTTAAGGTCATCAATCCTGTCAAGTTCCACGACCCCAACGCATCCGCGCACGCGGACATCGACGACACCGCGAAGGGGAAGGGCGTGACCGAGCATGTGCGCCATGGTTTTGCCGGCTTCAGCACCCTGGACGAGCCGGGGCTCCTCTTCGAACAGGTCGAGCGAAGCATTGGCTGCGGCACAGGCCAAGGCATTGCCCATGAAGGTCGGACCATGCATCAGTGCATGGCCTGGATCATCAGACCAGAAGCTGGCGAAAATCTCCGAACTTGCCACGGTCGCCGCCAGGGGCAGGGTGCCCCCCGAAAGCCCCTTGCCCAGGGTGACGATGTCCGGCACGACATCGCACACGTCACAGGCAAACATCGGCCCTGTGCGGCCAAATCCGGTAAAGATCTCATCGGCAATCAGAAGTATGTGATGGCGCCGGGCCACATCACGGATGCGCATCAAGCATTGCTCGTCATGGAACAGCATTCCGCCGGCGCCCTGCACCAGCGGTTCGATGATGATTGCGGCAATCTCTTCGGCGTGCTGCGCAATGACCGCATCAAAGCCAGCCGCAGTTTGCTCGTCACGGGGTAGGTCGACGATGAAGTGCTGGTTGAGAATGCCTGAAAACAGGGCGTGCATGCCTTCTTCCGGGTCGCAGACGGCCATCGTGCCCAAGGTATCGCCGTGGTAGCCACCCTTGAAGGCGACAAATTTCGTGCGCCGCGACGTTCCCGCATTGAGGTGATATTGCAGGGACATCTTCATCGCGACCTCGACGGCCACAGAGCCTGAATCGGAAAAGAAGACGCGCGTCAGTTTGGGCGGCAGAAGGGCACACAAACGCTCTGCGAGCCGGAGTGCCGGCTCGTGCACAAGCCCGCCCAGCATAACGTGCGGCATAGAGTTCAACTGCTGTCTGAGTTTTTCCGCAATATGGGGATGGTTGTAACCGTGACAGGCCGTCCACCACGAGCCCACACCGTCGACGAGTTCACGGCCGTCGGCAAGAACGATACGCGAGCCGTACGTGCGCGCTGCCGCGAGCGGCAGGCGCATGGTTTTCATCTGCGTGTAGGGCAGCCAGATATGCCTGAGGCCGCTGTCATACCAGTGGGGATGGGCACTCATCGGACCGCGATGCGCCTACAACGCCATCGCCCGAATGCCAAGCCGCTCAAAGAGCGCGGCATCGCGATCACGGCTGGGGTTGGGGGTGGTCAGAAGCTTGGCACCACAGAAGATTGAATTTGCGCCTGCAAAGAAGGCGAGGGCCTGACCTTCATCGCTCATTGTTTCGCGACCCGCGGACAACCTGACCATGGATGCGGGCATGGTCAGGCGGGCAACGGCGATGGTCCGTACGAATTCAATGATGTCAGCCGCCTGCCCTTTGGACACGGGCGTGCCCTCGACCTGAACAAGCATGTTGATCGGTACGCTTTCAGGGTGGACCGGCAGCGTCGCCAGGGCATGGATCATGCCGATGCGGTCCTTCTGGGTCTCTCCCATTCCCACGATTCCGCCACAGCAGACGTGAATGCCGGCATCCCGCACATGGGCCAAGGTGTCGAGACGATCCTGATAGGTACGTGTACTGATGATTTCACCATAGTATTCCGGCGAGGTGTCCAGATTATGGTTGTAGTAGTCGAGACCGGCTGCTTTCAGCTTGTTCGCCTGCATCGCCGTGAGCATGCCGAGTGTGACGCAGGTTTCCATGCCCAGAGCACGGACGCCTTCAACCATCTGGCAGACCGTATCAAGGTCACGGTCCTTGGGAGAGCGCCACGCTGCGCCCATGCAGAAGCGGGTTGCGCCACCCTCCTTTGCTGCGCGCGCATCCTTCAGGACGGTTTCAATTTCCATCAGCTTTTCGGCCTTGACACCGGTGTCATGAGCCGCGCTCTGCGGGCAATAGGCACAGTCTTCCGGGCAGCCGCCGGTCTTGATCGACAGCAGAGTGGAGATCTGTACCTCGCTTGCATCGAAGCGGGCGCGGTGCACCGTGTGGGCGCGGTAGATCAGTTCCGCAAAAGGTAGGGCGAAGAGGTCGGCAATTTCCTGCCGGCTCCAATCATGGCGCAGCTTGCCTGCATCAAGGTTGACGGGGGCGTTCACGGGCAGGTCCTCCGGATAACGGGATTGGAACGGCAGGCTACAGGCATTATATCGGCTACGACAGAGGCGCAAGCGGGGTGGCGGGATGGCAGGATCCCTGGATCTTTACGCGGAGGAGAAGCTGGCGGCTCTCGACGCTCAAGCACTCCGCCGCCGTTTGCGCGATACTGCGCGTGAAGGCGTGTGGATTGTCCGTGGCGGCCGACGGTTACTTTCGTTCTCCTGCAACGACTATCTCGGCCTCAGCGTGCATCCGGAGCTCAAAGCCGCGGCCAAGGCGGCCATCGACCGCTATGGCGTCGGAGCCGGTGCCTCACGGCTGGTGACGGGCAATCACCCGCTATACGGCGTACTCGAGCAGCGGCTAGCGGAACTGAAAAAAGCAGACGATGCCTGCGTCTTTGGGTCGGGCTATCTGGCCAATACCGGCATTGTGCCAAGTCTTGTGGGAACGGAAGACGTGATTTTTGCGGACGCATTGTGCCACTCCTGCCTCTGGGCCGGTGCGCAATTGTCGCAGGCCCGGGTTCATGCCTTTCGCCATAACGACATCGCCCATCTGAAAGACCTGCTTGCCCGCCATCGTCCCGCCCATGCGCACGCCCTCATTCTGACGGACGGCGTGTTTTCGATGGATGGAGACCTCGCACCTTTGCCCGAGCTCGCGCGCCTGGCCGGAAAATTTGATGCCTGGCTGATGAGCGATGATGCTCACGGTCTTGGCGTTCTGGGAGCTGGTGCTGGTTCTGCAGCGGCTATGGGGGTGACACCGGACCTGCAGATGGGCACTTTATCCAAGGCACTGGGTTCCTATGGCGGCTATTTGTGCGCAAACCGGCCGGTGATCGAGCTCATGCGGACCAGGGCGCGGACGCTGATTTACTCGACAGGGCTGCCCCCGGCACAGATTGCGGCGGCCATAGCGGCGCTTGACATCATCCGCAAAGAGCCGGAGCGGGTCGCGGCACCATTGGCCAAGGCCCGCGCGTTTACCGGCGCGCTCGGTCTGGCACCCGCCCAGAGCCCGATTGTGCCGCTGGTGTTGGGCGAGGAGGTGTCGGCGCTGCGCGCCTCGTCGATACTTGAAGAGGCGGGTTTTGCTGTCGTTGCCATCCGGCCACCGACGGTTCCAGCGGGTACCGCCCGCCTGCGGATCGCATTCAGTGCACTGCATGCCGATGATGATGTCATGCGTCTCGCCGAAACAGTTCGGACAAAGGTCCTGATGGCGCACGACCGATGACATTGGTGGATGCAGCGAGGCTTTCTGGATGAGTGCCTATTTTGTTACTGCGACCGGAACCGATATTGGCAAGACCTATGTCACAGCAGCGCTGTTGCGTGCCTTCCGCAGAGCGGGCGAGACCGTTTGTGCGCTGAAGCCGGTGGTCAGTGGCTTTCCGGGAGCGGATCCTGCTTTGAGCGATCCGGGCGTTCTTCTTGCTGCCATGGCAGAGCCAGTTAATCCCTCGACCCTCGCAACAATTGCGCCATGGCGTTTTTTGGCACCGCTGTCACCCGATATGGCCGCAGCGCTTGAGAGCCGGTCTATCGTGTTTGATGAACTCATCGCCTTCTGCCGAAAACGGATTGAGAGCCACACGGGCTTGCTCCTGATTGAGGGTGTTGGCGGGGTGATGGTGCCGCTTGATGGGATGCATACGGTAAGGGACTGGATCGCGGAGCTGGCTATTCCCATCGTGCTCGTAGCAGGTGGCTATCTCGGCAGTATCAGCCACACGCTGACGACTCTTGAGGCGCTTGCCCTTGCACGGCTCCGTCCGCGGGTGGTGATTGTCAATGATTGCGGTGGTGCGCCCGTGCCCCTGGCCGAAACTGCTGCAACAATTGCCCGTTTTGCCCCGGAAATCCCAATTCTTCCACTGGCCCGTGATGGCGATATTTCCCCGCTGGCTGCATTGCTGCGGCCGCTTTAGGATGTTATCGGCTAAGGCCAAAGACAAGAAAGCTTTTTACCTATGGCATCCTATGATTGCTCGAAATGTCCGGGCTATTGCTGCTCCTATCCGCTGATTTCGCTAACCAAGCGCGATGTTGAGCGCCTGGCGAAGCATTTTTCTCTCAGTTTCAAGGAGGCAAAGGCACGGTTCACAGTCGAGCGGTATGGTGTCAAATATTCCATGCGGCGTAAGAAGGACCAGCATTTCGGCCGTATTTGCCAATTCTTTGATACCGAAGAACGCCGTTGCACGGTCTACACCGCGCGTCCGGCCATCTGCCGGGCTTATCCCACTGGCAAGTGCGGGTATTATGAGTTCCTGCGGATCGAACGTGAGACGCAGGATGATCCTGATTTCATCGCGTTGACTGACAACACGAAATAGCCCGTGCTGGCAGAGGACAGAGGAGGCCAGGGTCCCGAACTGGCGTTGCGCCATATCGTCTCCGAAAGCCTTGCCGGCCTCTGGACAATATTGCGATCGTGTCTCGTGATCCCGAAATCGAGACCAGGAGCAGGCCTTCCCCCGCGATCCGCAAAGGTGCAGGTCGGCATTTGGGACGTCCTTGACCTGCCAACGCCGTGCTTGGGCGCGGGCCCTCGCACGAGCCAAGCCAGAAATACCATCGGATGCAGAGGGTCTGGCTGGCTGAAGGTGGGCGTTATGTGCTCAAGCCCTTAACTTTGGTGGACACAAAGCGGTCCTGCAAAGTCGCTCTGACAGATCTTGGCGAATGACGCGTCTGACGCTATAGCTGTCGGGCTGCCCAAGTGGTGGAATTGGTAGACGCACTGGACTCAAAATCCAGCGCCCGCAAGGGCTTGTCGGTTCGAGTCCGACCTTGGGCACCAGCAGCCTGTCCCGTAGCGTCCCGCTCGGTCGACAAAATGGCGTAAATTCGGCACTATAACGCCTGAACGTTCCCGGGAAGTGCCAGGCAGCCCCATGCAATCTGGTGCCATCGGGTGCCACCATTGGGGCCATGATGGCACCCTCTCAGATCTCGTGGCACCACCTCGCTTTTATGCGGGAGGCGCAGGGCTTTTTGACCATGGATCGGGCGGACGAGGATACTCGCCATGGCGCTTACGGACTTAAAAATTCGCTCTCTTCGCCCGAAGGGGCGCGTTTATCAATCTCCGTCTGATCGGGGTCTGTACCTCGAGGTCCACCCAAATGGGTCGAAGCTTTGGCGCTACAAATACCGCTTCCTGGGTAAACAGAAGCGTCTGGCCCTCGGGCGTTATCCTGAGATCGGGCTCGCCGAAGCGCGTCATCGCCGTGACGAAGCCAGAAAAACATTGAACGCCGGTACAGATCCACTTGCGGCGCGCAAGCGCGAAAAGTTGGTTGCAAATTTCAATGCAGCCAATAGCTTCGAAGAGCT
>JAKAVI010000086.1 GCA_021817355.1 Pseudomonadota bacterium
GACGAGCGCACCAAGGCATAGAAATGCTCCTGTACGTCAATACCCTCGAACTGGGCACAGGCGGCCTTGGCGATGGTGTTCAAGGTTTCGCCGGTCGAATCTGAGACCAGATGGAGATGAACCCGCCTGTTCATAAGAGACGCATCTTTGGATCTGAATTACCCCCAGCTCGTACACATTCCATCACGCCAGGACCACAGCCTTCAACAGCTCAGGCGGCCAAGAAGATGAATCCATCCCCAAGCTAAGGCCAGAGGGTGCACCCTTGGTGCACCACTGCCTGGACACTGTGTACGGCCAGCGCCAAGGCAGATCCAGCTGGCAGAACGCCTGGAGTCTTGAGTCCCAATAGCTTGGGTTCTAGAGCTGGCGCCGGTCCACCCATCCATGCACAATTCACAGACCTAACATCATAATCAGAATCTTTAAGGAGTCTTTCTGTGGTAGAGGCCGAGGCGAAGAAGGTTATACGGGTTCTCGATGGAACCTCGGTGTCGCCGCCCCCTGTATGGCTGATGCGGCAAGCCGGTCGCTACCTGCCTGAATATCGCGCCCTGAGGGCCAAGGCCGGGTCATTTTGGTCCATGTGCATGGATCCAGAGATGGCCACAGAAATCACGTTGCAGCCAATCTGGCGTTTCGGCCTGGATGCGGCGATTGTCTTTTCTGACATCCTTGTTGTTCCTTATGCGCTGGGAGCGGAGGTGCGATTTGAGGAAGGGATAGGGCCGCTTCTGACCCGCTATGAGGAGATTGCACAAATCGATCGTGATCCGCGCAGCTGGCGACAGAAGCTTGCGCCGGTTTACGACACGCTCCGCCTGGTGCGGGCCGGGCTTGAGAGCAGCAGGGCGCTTCTTGGCTTTGCTGGAGCACCGTGGACGCTGGCGACTTACCTTGCGGAGGGTGGCGGCTCGAACGATCAGCATGCGGCCAAGCTGTGGGGCTATCGCAATGGGGAAAGCTTTGCCGAGTTGCTGGCGCTTTTGAGTGAATGTGTAGCCGAGCATCTGATCGAACAGCTGAGGGCTGGTGCAGATGCCGTGCAGATCTTTGACAGCTGGGCGAGTGGGCTTTCTACCGACTGTTTTGAGGACTGGGTGATCCGGCCGACGCAGCGCATCGTAGCGAAGGTACGCAAGGAGATCCCCAACGCGCGGATCATAGGGTTTCCCCGAGGAGCCACCTTGGAAGGCTACCGCTGCTATGCGGAATGTTGCGGTGTCAGTGCGGTATCCCTCGATACGGCGGTGCCATTGGAGTGGGCGGTAGAGACGTTGACCCCGTACTGTTCATTGCAGGGTAATCTTGATCCACTTCTGCTGCTTGCTGGAGGTCAGCGGCTTGCGCGAAAGGTTCGGGAGATCCGGGAGCTGACGGAGGGCAAGGCCTTTATCTTCAATCTTGGCCACGGGGTTGTACCACAAACACCGCCCGAGCATATCAGTGCGCTTCTTGAAGTCGTACGGGCGCCCTTATGAAGGTAGCTGTGGTCCTCTTCAATCTGGGTGGTCCGGATGGACCAGAGGCGGTGCGGCCTTTTCTGAGTAATCTTTTCTGTGATCCTGCGATCATCTCGCTGCCTGGGATTGTGCGTCTTCCGCTCGGTCACTTCATCGCTTGGCGGCGGGCACCGGTTGCGCGGCAGATCTATGAAAAAATCGGCGGCAGCTCACCCATCGTCGCCGAAACCAGGGCCCAGGCCGAGGGACTTGAAGCGCTTCTGAAGAGCCTTGGTCATGAGCCCAAGGTGGTGATGGCGATGCGCTACTGGAAACCTTTTGCGCCCGAGGCTGTGGCACAGATCAAGTCGTTTGAGCCTGATGAAATCGTGCTGCTGCCGCTCTATCCGCAATATTCGACAACAACAACGGCCTCGTCTGTGCGCGACTTCGAGGGGGCGGCGAGACGCGCAGCTCTCGACGTGCCGGTACACAGGGTCTGCTGCTTTCCGGATGAGCCTGGTTTTGTTGCAGCCCAGGTGCGACTGCTGCGTGCGGCGCTGGCGCAGCGACGCAGTGGAGTGTCCTATCGGGTGCTGTTTTCCGCCCATGGCCTGCCCAAACGCATTGTCAGTCGCGGTGATCCCTATCCCGGGCAGGTGAACACGACGGTACGCTCGATCGTTTCGGGTCTCGGCGATAGGATCGAGCACGTGATCTGTTACCAGAGCCGGGTCGGACGACTGGAGTGGATCGGGCCCGCGACGGATGCGGAAATCATCCGGGCCGGTCATGAAGGTAAGGGTGTGATCGTGGTGCCGGTCGCCTTTGTCAGCGAGCACTCAGAAACACTGGTTGAACTCGATATCGAATATGGACATCTGGCCAGCTTAAGTGGTGTGGCCGATTATATCCGGGTACCTACGGTGGGAACCGCACCGGAGTTCCTCAAGGGGCTTGGCAACCTTGTCGAGGCGGCGCTGAGGGGTGGTGAGGTGGTGAGTTCGGGGCCGCGGCGGATATGCCCGCAGTCCTGCGGGGGTTGTGGCTATGGTCTGAACAAGGGGTAGGGGCGTGATGGCGGCGGGAACGGTATATCTATGGGTCAAGGCATTTCACATTATTTCGGTGATCGCGTGGATGGCAGGAATGCTCTATCTGCCGCGACTTTTCGTCTATCACTGCGAGACGGCCGCGGGTTCGGAAGCATCCGAGCGCTTCAAGGTCATGGAACGGCGCCTGCTCAAGGCAATTATCAATCCGGCCATGATCGCGACCTGGGGCTTTGGCATCACCCTCGTCATCATGAGCGGAGCCTGGCAGTTCGGCTGGTTCCATGTGAAATTCCTCCTGGTGCTGGCAATGAGCGGCGTCCACGGTTTGTTTGCGCGCTGGGCAAGGCTTTTTGCCCAGGACCGCAACAGTAGGCCGGCGCGCTTCTATCGCATTTGGAATGAGGTGCCGACCGTCTTGATGATCGCAATCGTGATCCTGGCCACGGTCAAGCCGTTCTAGAAAATACCCTGGGAGCGTCTTTTGGAGACTTTGCAACGGCAACAAATCAGGCTATAAGGCCTTAGTTCCCCAACACGCCACGGGCTGACGCGCTGGCAGAGGCGCGCAGAACCGGCCGAGACCGGCCCGGCGTATCGTTCAAATCCGTTGATGTCGTCTGGCCGACCCGAGGTCGTCCGGAACCCATCCGGCCCGCCCTTCCACTTGCTCAGGTGTTTTCTTCATGACTGTTCAAGACGGCCTGCAGGCCATGAAGCTGCAGGATCTCAAAGCCAAATCCCCCACCGAGTTGCTCGCCTTCGCCGAAGAGCTTGAAATTGAAAACGCATCGTCCATGCGCAAGCAGGACATGATGTTCGCCATTCTCAAGGAACTGGCGGAGCGCGACGTCGAAATCACCGGCGGAGGCACACTCGAAGTGCTGCAGGATGGCTTCGGTTTTCTGCGTTCTCCGGAATCGAATTATCTTGCCGGGCCCGATGACATCTATGTCAGCCCGTCACAGATCCGGCGGTTTGGGCTCAGAACCGGCGATACGGTGGATGGACCCATCCGCAGTCCCAAGGATGGCGAGCGGTATTTTGCGCTGCTCAAGGTTTCGACGATCAATTTCGAGCCCCCGGAAGCGACCAAACACAAGGTCCATTTCGACAATTTGACGCCGCTTTACCCTACCGAGTGGCTGAAGATGGAGATCGATGATCCCACCTTGAAGGATCGTACCGGTCGGGTGATCGACATTGTGGCACCGCAGGGCAAAGGCCAGCGGGCGCTCATCACAGCACCTCCACGGACCGGTAAAACCGTCATCCTGCAGAACATCGCACGGGCGATCGCTGCCAACCATCCGGAGTGCTACCTGATCGTGCTGCTCATTGACGAGCGGCCCGAGGAAGTCACCGACATGCAGCGCACCGTGAAGGGTGAAGTGATCTCCTCGACCTTCGATGAGCCGGCGCAGCGCCATGTTCAGGTGGCCGAAATGGTTATCGAAAAGGCCAAGCGGCTCGTAGAGCACAAGCGCGATGTGATCATATTGCTCGATTCGATCACCCGGCTTGGCCGGGCCTACAACACCGTGGTGCCCTCGTCGGGCAAGGTGTTGACCGGCGGTGTTGATGCCAATGCACTGCAGCGACCCAAGCGGTTTTTTGGTGCCGCGCGCAATATCGAGGAAGGCGGCTCGTTGACGATCATCGCCACCGCCCTGATCGATACCGGTAGCCGCATGGACGAAGTGATTTTCGAAGAATTCAAGGGCACAGGCAATTCGGAAATCATTCTCGACCGCAAAGTTGCCGACAAGCGTGTGTTTCCGGCGATTGATATCCTGCGTTCCGGTACACGTAAGGATGAGCTTCTCGCCGACAAGGGCACGCTGTCGAAGATGTATGTGCTGCGCCGGATTCTGGCGCCGATGGGCACGGTCGATGCCATCGAGTTCCTGCTCGACAAGCTGCGCTCGTCCAAGAACAACGCCGATTTCTTCGAGAGCATGAACACCTGAGGGCTTGGATCGCACGCGGTGGTCCGGATTGTGGCCAACGCGGCCTCTATTGACCGGGGCTTTGTGGCGGGCGCAAACTATTGATGAAACCGAGGGCGTAGATGATGGCCGAGGAAGAACACGAGCGTGCCCAGTTTCGGGCCATGAGCGAAAGCACGGCGGAAGACTGGAACAAGATCAGTAGCGCGGCTCGCAACTTCAACCGGGCATTACCGGAAAGGGTTCTATCCCATCTGAAGCTGCTCGAGGGCGATTGCGGCGGCTTTGCTGTCGATCGCCTGGAACATTGCCTGCAGTCCGCGAGCCTTGCCTATCGCGATGGCATGGACGAAGAGTATGTGGTGTGTGCGCTGCTGCATGACATCGGCGACACTCTCGCCGGGCATAATCACGCCGAACTTGCGGCGACAATCCTCAGGCCCTTCGTCAGCGAAGACAACTGGTGGATGCTGCAGCATCATGGGATTTTCCAGGGCTATTACTTTTTCCACCACCTCGGTCTTGATCGCAATCTGCGCGACAATTTCCGTGGCCATCGGGCTTTTGAACAAACGGCTGCGTTCTGTGCCCGCCACGATCAGAATGCCTTTGATCCGGATTACGATACCATGCCCTTAGTCGCCTTTGTGCCGATGCTGGAGCGGGTGATGGCCCGTCCGAAGCGGTCCATCTATCTGCGCAAGGACGAGGCGCCTGCGGCGGTGATGTAGCCCCTGAGCGCTTCAGGGCCGCAGCACGATGGCCCCGGTGGTTGCCCGCGAATGCAGTGCAAGATGGGCGGCGCGGGCATCCTTGAGCGCGAACTGCGCATGAATGTGGATCTTGATGGTCCCTCGCAGAATGAGATCAAAGACATCGTCGGCGGTGGCCTGTAGGTCGGCCTGGGTGCTGACATAATCAAAAAGTGTCGGTCGGGTGACAAAAAGGGAGCCCTTCTGTGCCAGTATGGCGGGAGAAAAGGCGGGCACGGGCCCAGAGGCGTTGCCGAAGCTAACCATCATCCCACGCCGGGCCAGACAGTCGAGAGAGCCTTCCCAGGTGTCCTTGCCGATGGAGTCATAGACAACCGGAACGCCGCTGCCGCCGGTCAGAGTGCGAACTTTTGCCACCCAGTCTTCGGTGCGTGTGTTCAGAACATGGGCACAGCCATACGCATGGGCGAGGGCCCGCTTGTCGTCCGAGCCTACGGTGCCGATGACCTCTGCACCGAGGGAGCGGCCCCACTGGCTTGCGATCGAGCCCACGCCTCCTGCTGCTGCATGCCACAGGATGGTTTGGCCCGGGGCAACGCCAAAGCAGCGCTTGAGAAGAAACTGGACCGTCATGCCCTTGAGCATGGCGGCAACGGCGATGTCATCGCCAAGCTGTGGCGGCAAGATGATCAGTCGGTTGGCCAGAACATTGGCGCCTTCGGCATAGCCCACAAGAGGCTGGGTGCAATAGCCGACGCGCTGGCCGAGGTGAAAGCCGGTGACGCCCTCGCCCAGGGCCTCGATGGTGCCTACCGCTTCACCGCCAAGGGTAGCTGGCAGGGGTACGGGGTAGAGTCCGCTGCGGTGATAGGTATCGATGAAATTCACGCCGATGGCAGTGTGGCGCAGGCGCACCTGGCCTGGTGCAGGCTGGGGCAGGTCGATGTCGACATACTCGAGAACTTCAGGTCCGCCTGTCTTGGCAATGCGAATGGCTTTCATCAGCAGGGTCTCCCGACGGTGGGTATGGTGACAGGGTTACCAGTCTTTGCGGGGCACGATGATCCGTCCCGCGCCAAAATCAAGTTCAGGATGATGGCTTGCGTCATGACGCCAACAGAACAATGCTCGCCAGACAAGAAGCTGCTCGGTTATGGCAGGGCGAATGATCAGCAAAGAAGATGAACACAGCCTGATGGTCAATGAGGCCGTGGGGGAACGCCTCAGCCTGGCGCAGGCGGTGGCCGTGATCATGATGGGCGTCTGCGGATTGCTCATGTCCGGGGTGATGCCGGTTCTAATGGGCGGGTTGGTAGATTTGCATCGCCTCGACCCATCGCAGCTTGGGGTGACGGCCATGGCGGAGGGTCTTGTCATGGGCGTGTCGACGGCGGTGGCCTCGGCGCTACTGCCTCCGCGCGCGCTGCGGGCGTGGGCCGTGGGTTCTTCGCTCGCCCTGGCGGTACTCAGTGGTGCCGGAGCCTGGGCATCAGGCGCTGTGGTGATTGTGCTGCGTGCGCTGGCGGGATTGCCCGAAGGGATATTGCTGTGGATCAGCATCGGCATGATCGCCCGGCATGCGACCCCTGAGCGGATGAGTGCTGTGCTTCTGGCCGCGATGACGGCGGCACAGTTTGTGCTCGCACTTCTGCTCACGCTGGTGGTACTGCCGCGATTTGGCGTGTCCGGAGGCTTTATTGCCCTGGCCCTGGGCAGCCTGATGGCGGTCATCGCCGCAGCCAAGCTGCCGCGATCCTATGCGCCACTCATAAAGCCTGTAGGCGAAAGTACGGCGCCGCCTCCGCGCGGCTGGGTTGGCTTGGCGGCGACGGTCATATTCACTGCCTCGTTTCCGGCGGTCGCCGTATTTCTGCAGCCGATTGCCCATCAGGCCGGTCATGACGCGCAGGTGGCACGGCTGGCGTTGACGCTGTCGCTGTTTGCTCAGCTGATCGGCGGAGGCGTGGCGACATGGATTGCCGGACGCATTCACTATCTTCCGGTACTGCTGGGTGGCAGTGTGATCTATGTCGGCTGCTGGGCGGTGATGGGTGTTCAGGAGCCAAGCTGGGCATTCATTGCTGCCGTGACCGTGACGGGGTTCTGTTATCTCGGCATCACGCCGTTTTTGGTGCCGATGCTGATTGAGGCCGATCCCTCACGGCGGGCGGCGATGATGGGCGGCGGGGCCCAGGTCTTGGCGGGCGCTCTTGGTCCGCTTGCTTCCTCACAGCTGGTGAGCAGGAGCAATGTCGATCCTGTCCTCTGGCTGGCGGCGTCGCTGCTGCTGTGCGGCCTTGCCATTATTATCGGTCTTTATTTCTTCGAGCGCCGCCAGCGCCTGCTGCGTCAGCTGGTGATCGTACCACAGGATCTCAGCTGAGATGCTGACGCAGAAAGGTGGTTGAGCGCGTGTTGGCGAGATCGGCGCAGGCCTGATCGTAATTGGCGCCACCCTGGCGGGCAAAGGCATGGTCCATCGTGGGATAGTGGTGGAGTGTGACCAGGGGATTGGATTTGAGACCGTCGGTGATCTTTTCCTGTGCCTCGGGAGGCACGAATTGATCCTTGCCGGCGATGTGCAGCATGAGCGGTGCGCGAATATTGCGGGCTTCTGCCATCCGGTCCTGGATGTTAACGCCATAATAACCCACACAGGCATCGGCGTCGGTGCGGCAGGCGGTCAGATAGGCAAGCTGGCCACCCAGGCAATAACCGACGGCCCCGATCTTGCCGGTGCAGCCGGAGAGCTGGCGGGTGTAGCTGATCGCCGTGGCGATGTCGGTGATGCCCTTGTCGATATCAAATCGTGTCATGAGGTCGAAGGCGCGTTTCCACTCCGCGTCGGTCTTGTCCGTAAGCTGCACTCCTGGTTCCAGGCGCCAGAACAAGTCGGGGGCGAGAGCAAAGAAGCCACGCGCGGCGTAGGCATCGGCAATGTCGCGCATGACCTGGTTGATGCCGAATATTTCCTGGATGACGATGAGCCCTGGACCGCGCCCGGATTCGGGGACCGAAAGATAGCCCTGGAAACGACCGTCCTTACCCTCAAGCGTGATGTTACGTCCACCCATAGCCAGTCTCCCCGGAATGCAGCGCCCGCAGGCTATCCTGTGCGGGCGCTGTGGCAAAGTCTCGAATTGACGCGCGTCAGTGGCCGATCAGTTTAGCTTCTGGCCGACTTTTGCGGCCTCGGCGCGCGCCTTCATTGCCATTGCAAGTTGTGCTGGCAGGATCAATTGTTGGGCAAGCTGGCCTGGATCGGTAATGGGTGCCGAACACATGGTGTTTTGGCAGATATAGGCAGTGGGCTCGCCGTCCAGCATGGTTTTGCCATGCGCGATATGACCTTGCGGCAGCTTGTGGGCCGGCGAAACGACCATGAGCACATGTGGAGGCAGGGTACGCGAGCGTACGGCATCGACAAGTGCACGCGTCTTGGCATTGGAGGTGGGGCCCACGATCACGATCTGAAGAGATAGCAGCGCGGTTTCAAAGCCGCTCAAGTAGGTTGGCATGGACAGGGGAGCCCGGCTCAGCTCGCCGGCAAAGGCGGTCAAGATGGCGTTGAGACGGTCGCGGTAGGCGGTGTCGGCGGTGATGAGAAAGAGCTTGGTTAGCTCGCCGATCATCACCCCGTTTGCACTTGGCGTCACCTGATCGAATATGGTCCGTGGACGGACGAAAAGCGCCGGCTGGTCATTGGCCGTCATGCAGTAGCCACCGTGGATTGGATCCCAATAGGAGGCATCAAGCACCCGTACCCACGCCTTGGCGTGTTCGATGTAGCGGGCATCCTGCGTGGCGTCAAAGAGCGTAAGCGCGGCACGGATCATCTGGGCATAGTCGTCGGAGAAGCCTTCTTTGCTGCGGGAGTTGCCGCGCCAGCAGTGCGAAAGTCGGTCGCCATCGCCGAGTGTGCTGCGGATGAACTCAAAGCTGCTTTGAGCGACAGCCAGCCACTCAGGCTGTTTGAAAGTGGCGCCGGCGCGGGCCAGTGCGGCGATCACCATGCCGTTCCAGTCTGTCAGAATCTGCTCGTCGCGCTGAGGCGTCGCGCGCTTGTTGCGCGCTTCCAGAAGCAGACTGCGCTGACGGGCGAAAAGAGTTTCGTCAGCGTCGGCGAGAGGATAGCCGGCAATGGGACCTAGTCGGTGCAGGACGTTCTTGCCATTGAGGCTTCCTTCACGGGTGACGTTGTAGACTTCCTTAAAGCGCTGCGAAAATGTGCCTTTCAGCATCGCGTCGATTTCTGCTTCGCTCCAGAGATAATACTTGCCTTCTTCGCCGTCAGTGTCGGAGTCCATGCAGGCGGCAAAGGCATCGCCAAGGCGCATGTCACGCAGCAGAAAGCGGACGGTCTCCTGGATGCGATCGATGAAGAGCGGCCATTGGTTGAACTGGGCAACCCGAACGAGCTGGTCGATGAGCAGGGCCTGGTCATAAAGTGTCTTCTCGAAATTTGGCACGGTCCAGCGCTCGTCCGCAGCGTAACGCGCGAAGCCGCCACCGACGTGATCCCAGACGCCGCCCATGCAGATATTGTGGAGCGAGGTGAGTACGATCTGGCTGAACTGGTCGAGGCCGGTACGCAAAAAGGCGTTCCACATCACGTCCAATACATGCGGTGCAGGAAACTTCTGTGGGCCGGTGACGCCGCCATAGAAAATGTCGAAGGCCTGGCCGATGCGCACGGAGGCGGTGTCGAGCACGCTGTTGTTAATGGGGCCTCTGCGATCGCTGGCCCACAGTTCGGAGAGGCCTTCGTGGACGCGCGTGGCGTTTGCCAGCACGTCCTGTTGTTGCTCGCGCCAAGAGCGGGCAAGATCGGTGAGGACGCGGGTGAAGGAGGGTGAGCCAAAGCGGTCTTCTTTCGGTAGATAGCTGGTGGCGAAAAAAGGCTCGGTTTGGGGGGTCAAAAACACGGTCAGTGGCCAGCCACCACCATGACCAAGCATGTTGGCAGAGGCCTGGTAGAGCTGGTCGAGGTCGGGGCGCTCTTCGCGATCAACCAGGATTGGGATAAATTCGGAGTTGATGAGGGCAGCGGTGGCAGGATCGCAGAAACTCTCGGCGTTCATCACGTGGCACCAGTGACATGCGGCATAACCAATCGACAACAGAATGGGCTTGCCCTTTGTACGTGCCTCTTCAAGGGCAGCTTCGCCCCAGACGCGCCACTCAACGGGATTGTCCTTATGGGCAAGAAGGTAGGGGCTGGTCGTGTGGGCGAGCTGATTGCTCATGAATGAATCCTGGGCCTTTGGTGAGAGAACTACGCTTTCCTAGCGTGCTATTGTCC
>JAKAVI010000054.1 GCA_021817355.1 Pseudomonadota bacterium
GGCCCGCCCCCCAAAATGAGAACTTTGGTATGGACGGTCTCGGACATGCTCACTCCATGAACAATAGCGCCGGGTGCTGCAACACAGACTTGATGCGCTGTATGAATTCCGCTGCATCATAGCCGTCGACCACACGGTGATCAAAACTCGACGACAGATTCATCATCTTGCGAACGATGACGCTCCCATCGCGTACCACCGGGCGCTCAACTATGGCGTTGGGGCCGATGATGGCGACTTCCGGATGATTGATCACCGGGGTGGTAACCAGCCCACCCAGTGGACCAAGGCTTGTGATGGTGATCGTCGAACCTTGAAGATCTTCGGCCTTTGCCTTGTTTTCCCGCGTCGCCGCTGCTAGCCGAGCGACCTCGGCCGCACACTGCCATATGTCGAGGGCTTCGGCATGACGTACCACTGGTACGACAAGTCCATTTGCAGTCTGGGTGGCGATACCGATATGTACCGCCTTATGGCGATGGACTATCCCTGCTTCGTCATCGAACCGAGCGTTGATTTGCGGGTAATCGGGCAGCACCTTCACCAGAGCGCGCATGAAAAACGGCAATACGTTCAGCTTCGGTTGATCGGCCCTTTTATTCGCGTTGAGATGGGCGCGCAGCGCTTCCAATTCCGTCATGTCGACTTCATCTACGTATGCAAAATGCGGAATGCGACGCTTGGCTTCCTGCATCTTCTCGGCTATTTTCCGTCGCAGGCCGATAACCTTGATATCTTCTACGCCTTCGCGCACTGCTCTCTGGCTGGTGGAAGCAGCATACCGTCCGCCGCTGGCCACAAACGCGTCCAGATCGTCATGGGTGATACGCCCACCCGGTCCGGTGCCAGGCACAAATTGCAGTTCAATGCCGAGCTCACGCGCCCTCTGCCGAATAGCAGGAGAGGCAACTGGCTTTTCACCCGTTCCGCGGGTCACAAATGCCGCCTGCGCCGGCAGACTGCTGCTGGACGCGGACACGGGATTTTCCGAGATGGCCTCACTCCGAGGAGGCATTGGGTTGCGGCTGGAATGGAATACTGCCTCCGAGGAAGGATGTGACGCTGGTGGCAGGGGTCTGGATCCCTCCTGCGCGCCAATATCAAACTCGACGAGCGGCGCCCCGACCGCTGCCATCTCGCCTGGAGTTCCATGAAGCGCAATGATCTTGCCTGCTACCGGCGAGGTCATCTCCACGGTCGCCTTGTCCGTCATGACATCGACGAGATTTTGGTCTTCCTCGACGACATCTCCGACCTGGACATGCCAGACTACGATCTCGGCCTCTGCGGTTCCTTCCCCGACATCAGGTAGCTTATAGACATAGGTTCCCATTCAGCCCTCCAGCACGCGGCGCATGGCAGCACTCACCCGCTCCGGCCCGGGGAAGTACTCCCATTCGAAGGCGTGGGGATAAGGCGTGTCCCAACCCGTCACGCGTTCGATCGGTGCTTCAAGGTGATAGAAGCAGTGCTCTTGCACAAGCGCGGAAAGCTCGGCGCCGTAGCCGCTCGTGCGGGTGGCTTCGTGCACAATCACGCAATGTCCGGTTTTTTGGACGGACGCTACGATGGTCTCGATATCCACGGGCAGGAGCGTGCGTAGATCGATCACTTCCGCATCGATCCCCGACGCCTCGGCGGCAGTCAGAGCGACATAGACCATCGTACCATAGGCAAGAACCGTCATCTGCTCGCCGGGACGTATGATATTGGCCCGCCCGAGCGGTACCGTGTAATAACCGTCCGGCACCTGGCTCGCGGGGTGCTTGGACCAGGGCACGACCGGTTGATCGTGGCGGCCATTGAACGGCCCGTTATAGATGCGCTTGGGCTCCAGAAAAATCACCGGATCATCATCTTCGATGGCAGATATCAGCAATCCCTTGGCATCATATGGGGTGGACGGAATCACTGTCTTCAGCCCTGTGACATGGGTGAAGATGGCTTCGGGGCTCTGGCTGTGGGTTTGTCCACCGAAAATACCGCCGCCATAAGGCGTACGCACGGTCATCGCCGCCGAGAAATCACCGGCAGAGCGATAGCGCAGTCGTGCGGCTTCCGAGACAAGCTGGTCAAACGCCGGGTAGATATAGTCGGCAAATTGGATTTCAACCACGGGCCTCAGACCATAGGCGCCCATGCCAATGGCAGTGGCGATAATTACAGCCTCACCGCTCGGCGTGTCGAAACAACGGGTGACGCCATATTTCTTTTGCAGACCTTCCGTAGCCCGGAAGACGCCCCCAAAATAGCCAACATCCTCACCAAAGATGAGCACATTGGGATCCCGCTCCAACATGGTGTCCATCGCGGAGTTGAGTGCCTGAATCATGTTCATTGTCGGCATGATCAGATCCCCATTTCCTGACGTTGCTTGCGGATATGCCACGGCATGTCCTTGTAGACGTCCTCAAACATGGTTCTGACGCTCGGCTTGGCCTGCCCCAGCGTCCCGAGTGCGGAGGCTTCGCGATCGGAGGAACGCACCTGCTCAACCGCATCCTTGTGCGCAGCTTCGTGTCGTGCCTCGTCCCATTCGCCAAGCTGTATCAGATGGTTTTTCAGCCGCTCGATCGGATCGCCAAATGGCCAGGCCTTCGCCTCATCCAGCGGCCGGTATCTTGATGGATCGTCACTCGTCGAGTGCCCCTCTACCCGGTAGGTATAGAGCTCTATCAGCGTCGCACCCATATTGCTGCGCGCACGTTCCGCAGCCCACTGCGTAGCTGCATAGACGGCAAGGAAGTCATTACCGTCGACGCGAAGACCCGGAAGACCATAACCGATAGCGCGGCTTGCAAATGTTGTGTCATCCCCCCCCGCGATTCCAGAAAAGCTGGAAATCGCCCATTGGTTGTTCACCACGTTGAGAATAACCGGAGCACGGTAAACCGCAGCAAAAGTGCATGCATGATGAAAGTCGCCTTCCGCAGTGGTACCTTCACCAACCCAGCTTGCGGCGATGCGATCATCCCCTTTATAGGCAGACGCCATCGCCCAGCCGACCGCCTGTGGAAACTGGGTGCCAAGATTCCCGCTGATCGAGAAGAAGCCGTAGTCCTTCGCCGAATACATGATCGGCAGCTGCCGCCCCTTTAGGGGGTCGGCAGGATTGGAGTAGACCTGGCACATCATCTTGAAGAGCGGATAACCACGCGCGATCAGGATTCCCTGCTGGCGGTAGCTCGGAAAGCACATATCATCATGCTCGAGCGCGAAACTTGCAGCAGTGGCAACCGCTTCTTCGCCGGTACTCTTCATGTAAAATGAGGTACGGCCCTGACGCTGCGCCCGGTACATGCGGTCGTCATAGGCCCGGGTTAGAAGCATGGATACAAGACCGCGGCGCAGGGTATCGGGGCCCAGCCTGGGGTCCCAGGGACCGACAGCGTGGTGCTTCGAATCGAGAACGCGAATCAGGCCATAGGCCAGGTCCGCGATATCATGCGGCCTTACGCCAGTATCAGGCCGCCGTACATTCCCAGGCTCGGGTACTACCAGCCCGGTAAAGTCCGGACTGTCACCCGGCCGATGTTTGGGTTGGGGTACGCGCAGGCTGAGCGGTTTACGATTCTTCAAGCAGCGCCCTCCGTGACCATACCGACGATCGCACCGTCGCAGGTTTGTTATGGGCGTGGAATTATCTTGCGCGTTAGAGCGGCGTCAAGCTGCGATATCAGTGTCGCTAAAGTCCGCAATAAGCACATAGGCGGCGTGCGCAGGCTGGCAAGAAGCACATTAAAGGGACGGGGTAAGACGCATCAATGCATCAGGAGCAAGGGCACTTGTGCGGAGCTTGTAAGGTCGATCGTGTTGCCACCGAACAAGGTCTCGCCAATCCGGCTATGGCCATAGCCGCCAGCGACGATGAGGCTAGCCCCATCGGTTTGTGCGCCGCGGAGCAGCGCCAGGCCCGCACTGCCGCCATCAGGTTCGAGTTCGCGCAAACCAGCTTCAACTCCGTGCAATCGCAAATAATCGCGCGCAGCCTCGGATGTTGGCCTGTGCCTCGCCCCAACAGTATAGAGCGTCACCTTGGGACTTTTCTTCAGAAACGGAAGTGCAGCGTGCAAGGCATGAGCTGCAACCGCTCCGCCATCCCAACCCACAGCGCAATGCGCGGTAAGGTCACGGATCGCAAGATCCGGAACCAATAGAATTGGCCGGTGGCTCTTCGTTAGTAGCTCTAAAAATACACTATGGGCATCGCCTGGTGCAGCCGAGGTTACAACCAGATCGGAAAGCTTGGATGCGGCGAGCAGAACCGCTGCGGGCTGGCCGAACAAGTTGCGAAACGAGCAGCTGACGCGGGAGGGATCCGCAGACTTGGCATCAAGTTCGACATTTCGGGCAGCCGTGACGGTACGGATGGCTTCGCGCGCGCGTTCAGCCTCCTTGCGCGCCATCATTTCCGCGCTGTCAATAACCTGCTGAACGACCTCGGGGGTCATGGGAGCCCCCATGACGGGCACAGCAGTACGTGGATCGGGATGGACAAACAGCGCCGTGACATGCCCCTGAAACAGCGAGGCAGCGGCGAGCGCAGCTTCGATTACCGCCTTGTCGTCGGGGCCGCCATTGACCGCCGCGATGATCGCCTTATAGCCCATGTTGGCCTATTCCCCGCCTTCAGCCACATCCTCAAGAGCTTCGATATTGCGCAATTCAACGTGATGCCGGTCGGGAATTTCGATCAGCCTTTCACGTTTCAGGTCGGTGAGTGCGCGGCATACGGTTTCGATGGTCAGTCCGAGATAGTCGGCAATGTCCTGACGCCCCATGGGTAACAGCACCTGATCCCCATCACCGGCATCGCGCCGGTTTGCGATCAGCAGAAGAAATGACGCAACCCGTTCCTTGGCGGTCTGCCGTCCCAGCATCACCAGATGCTCCTGGGCCGCGGACAGCTCACGACACAGCATCGCCATCAGTTCCTTGCGCAGGGGAGGCAATTCCTCGGCCAGCCGCTCAACCTGACCACGCGGCCAGCGCAGGACGACCACATCTCCCAGAGCTTCTGCAGTCAGCGAGTATTCCTCATCCAGTGCGAAGCCAAAGACATCTCCTGGCAAAACGAATTCCGCAATCTGACGCCGCCCGTCAGGACGGATCTTGCACAGCCGCACGCCTCCCTCGACCAGCTTGTAGGAGTAGCGGGCCGCGTCACCTTCATTGAAAATGGTCTGGTTGCGGGCGAAATGAAGCGACGTCGATACCGCCTTGAGGGGAAATAGCGCATCGTCTTCCTGGAAGACAAGTTCCAGGGATGTGCGGGCGCCGTTTGCATAGGCGGGCTGAACATTAAAGGACATGGGCCTTGGCCTTTTTTCTTCCCGCCAATAATGCTCTTGGCAAAGATTAGGAGAAAGTTAGGATTGTCCCGTACGTAGAGTTGCGTAGTCTTAATGACGCACTTCCGGGACGTCGCTACGTGCCGCGAATGCACGGTCAATCCAGAACTTGAGGTCGTCCGCCAGTACAGGCTTGTGCAGGAGCTTGAGCACACCAGACTCCCTGGCGCGCTGGGCCGCCTGGTCATCGTGACGCCCGGTCAGGAGAATGGCCGGCGTTTGTACCCTCCTGCGACGGAGCAGCTCGATAAGCTCAAGACCATCCAACCCGGGCATATGCAGGTCGACGATGAGACACCCCGGCTCCACAGCCGGCTTGGCGCTCAGATAGGCTGCTGCGCAGTCGAAATCAAACACCGTGAGCCCGTAGGACTCCAGAAGGGCCCTCAGAGAATCGCGCACGGCATCGTCATCATCTACGATACAAACCATGAATGAAGCGCATTCCATCGCCAAATCATGACCTCCGCCCGTTTACCCCCCGGAACAGGAGTGCCGTCGCAACTGCGGTATTATGCGCTGATGCACGAAGGGCGGTATACGTAAGATTGCTTAGGTGCTGGCCCCCAGGGCAACAACCATGCGAACCAGTTCGGCCAGGCTGCTGGCCCGCATCTTCTCCATGACCCTCGCCCGGTGGATTTCAACCGTACGTGGTGAAATGGTCAGCTCATAGGCTATGACCTTGTTCGGCTTTCCGGTGGCCAGCAATTGAAGAACCTGGCGTTCACGCTCGGTGAGGGTTTCGAGGCGGGCCTGAAACTCGCCGTTTGTGGCGGTATTCGAGACGGCCATGTGAGCTACTTGAGCGCAGCGGGACACGGTAGCGAGCAGTACCGCCTCGTCATAGGGCTTTTCCAGAAAGTCGATCGCACCAGCCTTCATGGCGCGGACGGCCAGAGGCACATCGCCGTGCCCGGTGACCATGATGATCGGCAGCTTGACCTGTCTGCGGTTGAGCTCCTCCTGCAGCTCCAGACCATCCATGTCGGGCATGCGGATGTCGGCAATGAGGCAGCAATTGGCTGAGGGCACATAGCAGTCGAGGAAGGCTTTGGCCGAGGCAAAGGTTTGCGCTTCGTAGCCCTCGGAACTCAGGAGCGCCGCGAGCGAATTTCTTACCGCCTCATCGTCGTCAACCACGAATATTCTTACCGGATCAGTCGCGCTCATGCCTCGGTAACCTCGAGGGGTAGACGAAAGATAAATTCCGCCCCCCCTTCCTTTCGGGCAGTCACCCAAATTCTTCCCTTATGCGCCTCGACAATGGCCTTACAGATTGTCAGCCCCATCCCCAAGCCCTTGGTCTTGGTCGTCGAAAATGGAATGAAAAGATTGGGCATGATCTCTGCGGAAATGCCAGGGCCGCTGTCGGCAACGCTGACCTGAACAAAGTCTGGGGCCGGCCGCTGGGTACGTATTACGATCTGCCGCTCGCTGGCATTCTCCAGGGCCTCGAGGGCATTGTGCATGAGATTGATCATCACTTGCTGCAACTGAACCCGGTCGATCACGACAGGCGGCAAGTCATCTGCCAACTCCGTGGTTATCCTGACGTCACGATCCGAGGCTCCAACCAGTCCGAGGGCTATTGCCTCTTCCACGCAGCTATTGAGGTTCTCGGGCTGGCGGTCCGAATCGCGCTTCTCGATAAAATTACGCAGGCGCAGGATAATCTGGCCGGCGCGCTGTGTCTGCGATACCGCCTTGTCCATGAATTCACGCACCCGCCCAATCGCCTGTTCGCCACCGGCATCAAGTGTTCTGCGAGCTGCATTGAGGTAATTCATGACAGCGGTTAGCGGCTGGTTGAGTTCGTGGGCCAGCGCCGAGGTCAGCTGGCCCATCGCCGTCAGGCGAAGCGCGTGCAATAATTCGTTCTGGAGTTCCTGAAAGTCGCGCTCGCGGGTGGTACGGTCCGTCAGATCGTGGAGAATGCCGAGGAAGATCCTCGCGCCGCCAATGCGGTCTTCGCCAACCGACAGATACATTGGAAATGTCGAGCCATCCTTGCGCTGGGCAGTGACCTCTCGTCCGATCCCGATAATGCGTTTTTCTCCGGTCGCCAGATAGCGCTGCATGTAGCGATCATGGTTCGCGCTGTAGGATTCGGGCATCAACATGGAAATGTTGCGGCCCAGCACCTCCTGCGGCGTATAGCCAAACATGCCTTCGGCGGCCCGGTTGAACAGCATCATGCTGCCGGCTTCGTCGATCACGATGATGCCATCGACCGCCGTATTAATGACGGTATGAAACAGAACCTCGTGGTCGGCCCCACTGAGCGACCCCGCCGCCAGATCTACAGAAGGTATGTTCGTCTCGGTCACAGCCATCCTGTAGCAAATACCGATGGGATTGGCGATAAAGTTCGAGTGCCTCGCCCAAGGGTGCCATTGACGCAGATCAGAGCGCGCCGGACACGTTGCATTAGGTTGCCCGCCGCGAACCATAAGGTTTTTCATAGCCATAGGCCTTGTGGAGCCGGGGTCCGCGATGCCGCAGAGACCATGTCCCCCCGACAGGGTCACGGGGTGGGACCAAATGTCCTGCTGGGGTCAGCGCACGCATCCTGGGCTCCTCCGTCTGGACAATCTGCCACTAGGGCGCATTCTTACTGCGCGGGTCCTCTAAAGGAAGCAGTATGAAGATCGCATTGATTGCGGCCCATCCCGATCCTGCAAGCTTCACCCTGTCGGTCGCCCGCACGGTACGGGAGGCTGCCAGCGCCCGGGGTCATTCAGTAGAGCTGCGCGATCTATATACGATGGATTTTGAACCGCGTCTGAAGGCCAGCGAGATCGTCGGCCGCCCCGGGTTTGGGCCGGCACCAGACGTGATCGCCGAGCGCGCGCGCCTCGCCGATGCCGGCGCCTTCATCTTCGTCTATCCGTTTTGGATCAATGCAGCTCCTGCAATCCTCAAGGGGTATATTGACCGGGTGTTCGGGTTTGGCTTCGCCTTCGGACCAGGGCCCGGTGCCAGCACCCCTCTGCTGACCGGCAAGAAGCTTCTCAGCTTCACCTCCTCTGGCGCCCCCACGGACTGGACAGAAAAGACGGGCGCCCTTGATGCGGAACGCACGATCTTCGAACATCACATCGCGGCCCTGGCTGGCCTCACTGTGCTCGATCACATCCATTTTGGCGGCATTGTCCCAGGCATACGTAGCGACGTTGTGATGCGCCATCTGCAGACCGCCCGTGCGGCCATCGCCGCACATTTCTGAGCATCCCAAAACATGGCAGGCTGGCGTCATGGTTGATGCACAGGACGAGACGATCAGGTTCCTGGCTTCACCACAGAGCTATGGTGTCGATCAGGTGACAGCCGTGCACACCCATGGCGCTATCGTCTTCCTGGCCGGCGAGCGCGCCTACAAGCTCAAACGCGCGGTGCACTATCCCTATATGGACTATTCGACGATCGAGCGGCGCCGGGCCATGTGCCTGCGTGAGCTTGAAGTCAACCGTCAGCTGGCACCTAAGCTCTACCTAGAAATTCAGGATATCGTTCGCGGCAAGGACGGCCAGCTGCACTTCTCTCCCCCGGCCTCAGGGCAACTCATCGACAGTGTCGTGGTCATGGTGCGTTTTGACCAAACTGCGTTGTTGAGCCAGCTGTGTGCCCGCCATAGTGTAGATGGAACTCTGATGAGCGCCATTGCTGGTGAAATTGCAGCGTTTCACAAAGAGGCAGAGCGTGCGCCGGCAGTCGATTTTGCGGAAGTGACACGTGCTGTCGTCGAGGAAAACATCCGGCTCCTGCACGCAGCCCTGAGCTTTGATGAAACCGCCGTCAATGAGTTCGCAACTGCACTGAGGCACTGCTTCCAGCGCGCTCTGCCACGCTTAAGCAAACGCAGCCACTCCGGCAAAATACGACGCTGTCACGGTGATTTGCATTTAAACAACATTGTTGTCATTTCCAACAAGCCGGTGCTATTTGATGCGATTGAATTTAACGATGATTATGTCTTCATTGACCCGATTTACGACGTCAGCTTTCTAATCATGGACCTGGAGCGAATTGGTCAACGCCAACTCGCACATGTGTTGTTCAATCGTTATTTCGAACTCCTCCCAGATGATGACGGACTGGCCCTGCTGCCACTCTATCTTTCCTTGCGTGCGGCGATCCGAGCCCATGTTGCCGTCTCCCGAAGTACCGGGGGCGATCGCGCTGCGTTAAATGAGGCCCACCGCTGCTTCGCTCTGGCGAGAGACTTTCTCGTTGCGCATCCGCCACAGCTGATCGCCATCGGCGGCTTCTCGGGGAGCGGAAAAACCACACTCGCACGCGCACTAGCTCCCTCAATCGGGACTGCGCCCGGTGCCCTTATCCTGCGCAGCGATGTTATACGCAAGGGGTTAATGGGTGTGGATGAGATGAGCCGGTTGCCACAATCGGCCTATGGCGATGTCATGAATGCAAGGGTCTTCGCCACGCTTCACGAGCGTGCACGAACATTACTGGCAGGCGGCCATAGTGTGGTTATCGACAGCGTCTATGGTCGCCCCGAGGAGCGGGCCAGGATCGAAGCAGTCGCGCAGGCCGCCGGTGCATCATTTTACGGCTTCTGGCTTGAGGCACCGCGTCATACGCTTTCCCAGCGGATCGGGGCTCGTCGCAACGACGCATCAGATGCTACATCTGCCGTGCTTGATCTGCAGATGCGTACTCTCACACCGCCTTCCAACTGGTATAGGCTTGACGCAGATCGTCCCCCTGAAGCCGTCGCTGTCCTCGCCGCAAAGCACTTTTCCACACACAGAGGTTGACATGTCCATCCGCAATCTCGACGCCGTGTTTCGTCCACGTTCGGTCGCCCTAATCGGAGCCAGCAATCGGCCCGGTTCGGTCGGACATGTCGTTGCCCGTAATCTCTTGGAAGGCGGGTTTGAAGGGCCTGTCATGCCGGTATCGACAACACACAGCTCCGTTGCCGGCATCTTGGCCTATCGCGATGTGGCACATTTGCCCCTCACGCCAGATCTTGCAATCATCTACACGCCTCCCTATA
>JAKAVI010000043.1 GCA_021817355.1 Pseudomonadota bacterium
AAGCCCTACCACACCGCGTTGCCGGGATTCGTGAGCGCATCCGTCACGTTGCAGACCTGGTGAAGGTCGAGGTGGAGGCCGGCCATGAAGTCGCAGTTGTGGTCTCGGCAATGGCCGGCGAAACCAACAAATTGGTGGGCTGGACCCGCACTTTGTCGCCGCTTCACGACGCCCGTGAATACGATGTGGTGGTCGCGGCCGGCGAGCAGATTACTGCAGGTCTAACGGCTGTCGCGCTGGGTGCGATCGGGGTGCAGGCACGGTCATGGTTGGGCTGGCAGATCCCGATCGAGACCAGCGCCATGCATGGGTCGGCCCGAATCGAACGTATTGATCCGAGGCTGTTGCGCGAACGTCTGGCCCAGGGGCAGGTCGCGGTGATTGCCGGCTTTCAGGGTATTGCCCCCGACCATCGGGTCTCCACCTTAGGACGTGGTGGCTCCGATACCTCGGCCGTCGCTATTGCCGCTGCGATCGAGGCGGATAGGTGCGATATCTATACCGACGTGGATGGGGTCTATACCACCGATCCGCGGATTGTCTCCAAGGCACAGCGCCTGCAGCGGGTCGCCTTTGAGGAAATGTTGGAAATGGCATCTCTTGGCGCCAAAGTGCTACAGACCCGCTCGGTTGAGATTGCCATGCTGTATCGTGTGCCAGTCCGCGTACTGTCAACATTCGACGCCGCGGCTGGGGGCACGCTCCTGTGTGATGAGGACGCCATCGTGGAAAAAAAACCGGTAACCGGCATCGCCTATTCGCGGGACGAGGCCAAAATCACTCTGCATCGCATCTCCGATCAGCCCGGGATAGCTGCATCTATCTTTGGGCCGTTGGCCGATGCCGGTGTCAATGTCGACATGATCGTGCAAAATGTCTCTGCTGACGGCAAGAAGACCGATCTGACCTTTACCGTTTCGCGCTCCGAATTGCCGCGCGCGCTCGATGCGATCGAGAAGGCACGAGATGTTATCGGCTATCGCGACATCATTTCGGATGACAATGTGGCGAAGGTGTCGATTATCGGCATTGGCATGCGTGCGCATCCCGGCGTCGCGCAAACCATGTTCCGGACGCTCTCGGAGAAGGGCATCAACATCCAGGTTATCTCGACCTCAGAGATTAAGGTATCGGTCTTGATCTCCGAAGAATATGTGGAACTGGCAGTGCGCGCACTGCATTCGGCCTATGGCTTGGATGCAGGCTGATGCGCACCATGGAGGCGTGAATGGTAGCGGCAGGTAGTCCGCGCATTCTTCTGCGGCGCCTGCGCGAAATCATGGCCGAACAGGCGAGCGCGCAAGTTCGTCTGGACAAGTTGGTCATGGTCATTGCCGCCAACATGGTTGCGGAGGTGTGTTCGATTTACCTGCGCCGTGCGGGCAATTGGCTTGAACTTTTTGCCACCGAGGGCCTCAACCGTTCTGCCGTTCACCGGACGCGAATGCGTTGGGGCGAGGGCCTCGTGGGTATGGTCGCGGACGCGGCCGAGGCGATCAATCTGTCTAATGCGGTCGAACATCCGCGCTTTGCCTATCGCCCGGAGACCGGGGAGGATCCATTTCGTTCCTTCCTCGGCGTGCCAATCGTCCGCGGCGGTCAGGTTTATGGTGTGCTGACGGTCCAGAACCAGGTGGCACGCCAATATGACGAGGAAGAAGTCGAAGCGCTGCAAACCGTTGCCATGGTTCTGGCCGAAGTTGTGGCCCACGGTGCGCTTTTTGACATTGCTGAACTCGACGAACCGGAATTGCGCTCGGATCGGCCACGTGCCTTCAAGGGCGATGGATTGTCGGAGGGTGTTGCTGTCGGGCACGTGGTTCTGCACGAACCGCGCGTTCGTGTCGATCGCATGATTGCAGATGATCCGGCCGCGGAAACCGCCCGATTGGACGCAGCCCTCGATTCGTTGCGCGCATCGGTAGATGACATGCTCGAATCGGGTGAGCTTGATCTGACTGGCGAGAGTCGGGAGGTGATCGAGGCATACCGGCTTTTCGCCCTGGATAAGGGCTGGCAGCATCGCCTACGTGACGCGGTGGACACCGGATTGACTGCGGAAGCCGCGGTCGAACGGGTGCAGGATGAATTGCGCCTGCGTATCGCGCGGGCAAGCGACCCAATTTTGCGCGAGCGACTGCACGATCTCGATGATCTGCATCGCCGCCTGCAGCGGCACCTCGGAAACCAGGGAGACTGGGGCAGTCTGCCTGCCGATGCGGTACTGGTTGCACGCGCGCTGGGACCAGCCGAACTTCTCGACTATGGTCGCGTCGGAGTGGTCGGCCTGATTCTGGAAGACGCGGCCACAACTTCCCATGTGGCGATTGTCGCCCGTGCAATGCGCATTCCCGTGATCGGTGGTGTGACGGGGGTTAGCGATGCGGCACGCGCCGGCGACACTATAGCAGTCGATGGGGAAACAGGAGAGATCCACCTGCGGCCCCCGGCCGAAATCGTGACCGCCTTCCGGGCCCGGCAGACATTGATTGCCCAGAGGTTCGCCGAAATTGCCAAGGTACGGGATTTGCCGGCGGTGACACGGGATGGCGTACCAATCTCGCTCATGATGAATGCCGGGTTGCTCCTCGACATGCCGCATCTGGCAGAGTCCGGCGCCGACGGTGTTGGTCTGTTTCGTACGGAATTGCAGTTCATGATCGGCCAGACCATGCCGCGCCTGGGCGATCAGATAGCGTTCTACAAGAGCATCATAGAGGCCGCACGGGATCGACCGGTGACGTTTCGGGCTCTGGATCTGGGCGGAGACAAGATTTTGCCGTATGGGCGCTGGGAAAGGGAAGAAAATCCGGCCCTTGGCTGGCGGGCCATCCGTATCGCGCTCGACCGTCCAGCACTGCTGCGCTATCAGGTGCGGGCCTTGCTTGTGGCCTCGGCCGGGCGGGTGCTGCGCCTCTTACTGCCGATGATCAGCGACGTATCTGAGTTCAATCTAGCGCGGGCGTTGGTCGACCGTGAGCTGGAGCGAGGCCGGTTGATGGGCCAACCCCTGCCTAAGCAGACCTTGGTCGGGGCCATGCTCGAGGTCCCCTCACTCATGTTCATGCTCCCGCAAATCCTGCGCAACGCTGATTTCGTTTCAATTGGCTCCAACGACCTGTTCCAGTTCATGTTCGCGGTGGATCGTACCAATCCCCGCGTAGCCCGACGTTATGATCCGTTAAGTCCAGCTGGTTTGACCATGATCCGACAGATCGTCCATAGCGCTGCCGAAGCTGGTGGAGAGCTCTCGCTGTGCGGTGAGATAGCCGGCCGGCCCCTGGACGCAATGGCATTGATCGGGGTGGGTCTGCGTACCCTGTCGATGCAGCCCGGCAATATTGGGCCGGTCAAGATGATGCTTCGCAGCCTTCATACGCGGGAGGTGGCTGAGTTCGTCAACCGCCTCTGTGGTCGCAATGACCACTCCTTACGTACCCGCCTCGCGGCCTTTGCTGCTGAACGTGGAGTTGTTATCAAATAAAACAATGGCTTATAGGAGAAGAGGTGAAATTTCTGGCACTCGGCTGCCACAATAGCGAGCGTACACGGCTTCCATGGGCTTTGGTTGTTTCTGGGATTTATACTGAGCATAATCTTGTTTAATATTGGCTTCTCATAATGAGGTATAGCAAAATGCATATGCGCGGCGTTTGGGTGCTATCCATTACAGCACTGTTGTTGAGCGGTCCGGCTTTGGCCGCAGGCAACACTGCTGCCTCTTCACCCGGGTCCACGTCTTCGACGGTTGCCAGATCCGTGGTTACGCAGGCGAGTTCGGCGGCTCAGACGCAGAGCTCGGCCGAGAATCCGCATCAAGTCATTTGCCGGCGCTCGCCGCCGCCTGTGGGGTCCTTGTTCGGGGGAGGCACCGTTTGTCATACCCGCGAGCAGTGGCAGCAAATGAGCCAGGATGCCCAGCAACAGCTCCATAAGATGCAGATGATCGGCGGCAATACCGGGGGGTAGAACGGGCGACGAGGGGGCGCTTGGGCAGGCGGCCTACGGCTCTCGCCAACGCCTCGGTTGGGGGCGATTGGCGGTAGCATGGGGTGGTGTAGGGGTTGCGAGCCCGCGGGGACATGAGGCGGCAGCGTCAATCTGTGGGCCAAATTCTCAGGCTGGGGGTAAGCCGTGAGGCGTCCCAAGGGCCACTTTCGGGGATAGCTATCAAGTCCCCAATGCGCACCACTGAGACGGCGGCGAGAAGTACGGGGGGGATCCAGGGGACGTCCTCGCTGCAGGGGACGGCGAAGTCCCCCGGGCGATAAACATTCATGATCTGACGCGGCTTCTGGTCAGGATCCGCAGTTGAGCCTTTATCGGTGGACTTTAAGCGGCTAATGCTAGGGCCAAATGAGCAAACCTAACGATTTTCGTCTTGAAAAAGGCGCCGGCGCCGACCGCAAACGTATTCATTTGCGCGAAATCTGCGACGATACGGCGGCGCCCCTTGAAACAGTTGGACAGCATCTGCGCGCCGCGCGTTTGCGTCGGGGCGACGAGCTGGCCGCGATCGCGCGCGTCCTCAAGATCCGAAAGGACCACCTCGAGGCACTTGAAGAAGATCGTCCGGATGCCTTGCCAGGGCGTGCCTATGCGATCGGCTTTGCGCGGTCCTACGCCGATTACTTGGGGCTGGATGCTACGGAGACGGTCGAGCGCTTTAAGAGCGAGATCGCTGAGCGTGGTGAGCAACAGATCAGCGTGCCTCTTCTGGAAAGGCCGCATGACGAGCGGCGTTTGCCTCAGGGGTGGGTCGTTATTGCTCTGGTATTGATCGGCGTACTTGTATTCGGCCTGTGGCGTCTGGCGCACTCGGCCAGCGCCTATTTCAATACGCCTGCGCTACCAGCACCCTCCCAGGTTCACATGTCCCCGCGCATCCCTAAGTCGGTGGTCGCTCGGCACAGGCGGCCTGCTCAAGCCACTGCGCCAAATGCGCCCACAAAAACCGTGGTACAAGGGCCATCCGGTGCCGCGCCGATCACGGGCTCTATGGCCCAGGCGCCGGCTGTTGCCACAGCCGCGTCGCGCTCTCAAACCGGGTCGGTAGCGTCTGTGGCCACGCAAATGCAGGGATTGCCGAAGGGGCAAGCCTATGGGTTGCGCAATTCCGCGACCAGGGTGATGCTGACTGCACTGAAGCCGGTTCATGTCCTGGTACTAGGCCCTGCGCCCGGGAAGATGCTCTTTATGGATCAGACCTTGCAGCCGGGTGACACCTATCGCGTACCCGATTTGCCCGGTACAACCCTGACAACAACGGATCCGGCGGCACTTGCCGTGACGCTGGATGGTCAGCTTCTGGGTTTAGCCGGAGCCCCTGGCGCGACACTGACGGCTCAGTCACTGGATCCAAAGACCGTCAGAAAACTTTTCCACCATGGGTCTCAACACTAGGTATTGAACTGCCACGGTTTGGAGCTTGCCATGACTTTACGTGCTTATCGCCATATCGAACGCCGCAAATGCCGCCAGATCCACGTGGGAAAAGTTGCTGTGGGGGGTGATGCGCCTATTACCGTGCAGAGCATGACCAATACAGTGACTGCGGATGTCCGAGGCACGGTGGATCAAATTCGGGGCCTTGAAGAAGCGGGGGCCGATATCGTGCGGGTATCGTGCCCGGATGAAGACGCCACGGTGGCACTGAAGCATATTGTCAAAGCTGCGGCCGTTCCGATTGTTGCGGATATCCACTTCCACTACAAACGCGCGATCGAAGCAGCAGAAGCCGGGGCTGCATGTCTTCGCATTAATCCAGGTAATATCGGATCGGCTGCGCGTGTTCGAGACGTAGTTAAGGCCGCCAAGGATCACGGCTGTGCGATGCGTATTGGCGTCAATGCCGGATCACTTGAACGCGAGCTTCTCGAACGCTACGGCGAGCCATGCCCAGAAGCGATGGTAGAAAGTGCGCTGAACCATGCGCGCATTCTCGAAGACAATGACTTCTTCGAATTTAAGATCAGCGTGAAGGCGTCAGACGTCTTTCTCGCGGTGGCAGCGTATCAGGGGCTTGCAGAAGCCTGCGATTACCCCCTGCACCTGGGCATTACCGAAGCCGGTGGGCTGATCTCTGGCACCGTCAAAAGCTCGATCGGGATGGGAATGCTATTGTGGTCTGGTATTGGTGACACCATAAGGGTTTCGCTGTCGGCCGAACCAGTGGAAGAAATTCGTGTCGGCTTTGACATCCTGAAATCACTCAATTTACGTCATCGCGGCGTCAACGTCGTTTCATGTCCATCCTGCGCGCGTCAGGGTTTTAACGTTATCGAGACCGTGAAGACGCTGGAGCAGCGGCTCAAGCACATCTCTACACCCATGTCGCTGTCGATCATTGGGTGCGTGGTCAACGGTCCTGGCGAAGCGCGTGAGACCGATCTTGGTTTTACGGGGGGTGGTGCGGGCAAGGGTAATGGCATGATCTATCTCAATGGTAAGCCTGCCTATAAGCTTGATAACGAAGATCTCATCGAGCATGTGGTCCAGCTGTGCGAGACCAAGGCGGCAGAAATAGAGACTGCAAGGGCAAAAGACGCAGCGCTTGAGCCGGCGCAGTAGCAGCCTCGCTTGGCTGGAGCGAGGAGCAATCGGGGGCGGCTCCAAGCGCCATGGCGTGTCCTCCCCCTTTCTGTGTTTCGTGCACCACCATGATTCCTCCTGCCAAACTTGCTCGTCTTGTCGATCGCTATGAGCAGCTTGAGGCGGAATTGGCCTCTGGTCACGCCGGCGGCGAATTCGCCCGGTTGTCCAAGGAGCACGCCGAACTGGCTCCTGTTATCCGTGCGATCCGGGCCTATCAGGAGGCACAACACGAACTAGAGGATGCCGCATCGCTCGCCAGTGATCCGGCGAGCGATGCGGAGATGCGCGAGCTGGCGATGGATGAGCGCAGCACCATCAAGGATCGGCTAATCCATCTTGAGCGTGATCTGCAAATCCAGCTGCTTCCCAAAGACGCGGCTGATTCCTCCCCATGCATTATCGAAGTGCGTGCCGGTACCGGTGGCGATGAGGCAGCGCTCTTTGCCGCAGATCTGTTGCAGATGTACCAACGCTACGCACAGCTGCAAGGTTGGAAAACCGAGGTCATGGAACTCTCCGAATCGGATCTTGGAGGAATCAAGGACGCCGTAATGGAGGTTCGCGGTCAGGGAGCCTTTGCCAAGCTCAAATTTGAGGCCGGCGTGCATCGCGTCCAGCGTGTACCAGTTACCGAAGCAGGCGGACGCATTCACACTTCAGCGGCAACCGTTGCGGTGCTGCCGGAACCGGAGGACGTGGATTTTGAGCTGGACGACAAGGATTTGCGCATAGACGTGTTTCGTGCTTCTGGTGCAGGCGGTCAGCATGTCAACAAAACCGAAAGCGCGGTACGGATTACCCATCTTCCCACGGGTCTTTTTGTCGCACAGCAGACCGAGAAGTCCCAACACAAGAACAAGGCTCAGGCCATGAAGCTGCTCAAAGCGCGACTTTATGAGCGTGAGCGTGAGAAGCTTGATAGTGCGCGAGCGGCTGAGCGCAAAGGTATGGTGGGTTCAGGTGATCGTTCGGAGCGCATCCGTACCTACAACTTCCCCCAGGGACGGGTGACGGATCACCGCATCAATCTTACACTCTACAAGCTCGACCGGATCATCAGTGGAGAAGATCTTGGCGAAATCATCGATGCCCTGATGGCAGAAGACCAGGCTAGCCGCCTGGCCGCCATGGAGCAGGGCACTGGCTCATGAACGTCCGCGCTGTGTTAGCGGAAGGTTCGGTGCAGCTGGCGGCTGCGGGCATCGAAAGTGCGCGCCTCGATGCCCGCGTGCTACTGGGTGCGGTGCTGGGGGTGGCTCCGGCCTCTGTACCCAGTCTGAGCTGCGTCTTGAGTGCGCAGCAGAGAGCGCAGTTTGACGGGTGGGTCAGGCGCCGGGTGGATCGCGAACCACTCGCCTACATCCTCGGCCGCAAGGAATTTTGGAGCCTTGATTTTTGCGTCGGCCCCGGAGTTCTGGTGCCACGACCAGACAGTGAAACCCTGATCGAGGCTGCCCGTGAGGCCTTCGCTCACGGCCAGGGTCCGCAGACCATCGGCGACCTGGGTTGCGGATCAGGTTGCCTGATCATCACTGCCCTGCGTCTTTGGCCCAAGGCACGAGGCGTGGCGGTTGACCTGTCGGAGACTGCGCTGGAGTATACCCGCGCCAATGCGCGGCGCCTCGGTGTGGCTGAGCGGCTTGAGACCTGGCAGGGTGATTTCGCACAGGCTGAGGGCCAGTTTGACCTTGTGCTGTGCAATCCGCCCTATCTACGACAGAATGAACTGGCGGAAGCTGCGCCAGAATTGGGCTTTGAGCCCAAGCTCGCCCTCTGCGCCGGGGCCGACGGCCTGAGTGCCTTTCGCGCACTGGGAATGGTGTTCCAACGCATCCTGCGCCCCGGAGCGATCGCTGTGGTGGAGCTAGGGTTGGGGCAGTTGGCGGCGGTCGAGCAGGAATTTTTGGCCGCAGGGCTTGACGTTCGGGGGGCGCGGGCCGATCTCAATGGAGTGTCCCGGGCGCTTATAGCGCTACGAGCGGGCAAAAAAGTTGTTGGAATGCGTGGGCCGAGAGGGTAGCTTCCGGCCCTGTGGGGTGAGCAGGAACCCCCGCCCGGCTGTGCTTAAGGCCAACCGGTCGACCGCGGGGGCGGTCTGGTGCACAAGCGCCAGTTCCTGAGTCAAAAGCGAAAGACGAGCAAACGTGCTCTGGGCCTGAATGCTCCAATCTCGGACATGCCCTCAGGCGTGGCGAGGAGAGGAAATGCAGAATGTCGCAGGACCAACGGGTGGACAGGCAAGTGGGGCGAGGCCAAACAAAGGGGCTCAAGTGAAACGCTCACGAGGTCGCGGCCGCAGGCCGCAAAACAATACCAACAGGACGTTCGATTCCACTGGTCCGGAAATCAAGATCCGCGGCTCGGCGTCCCATGTTTACGAAAAATACCTGCAGCTTGCCCGCGATGCCAACTCGTCAGGCGACCGCGTAATGGCGGAGAATTACCTGCAGCATGCCGAGCATTATTTTCGGATCATGAGCGTCGCCCAGGCGCAGCAGGCGGCGCAGCAGGGTGCCAATGGAAAGACCAACGGCAATGGTGCCGACTATGGTCAGGCGACAGGCTCTGCGCCTTCGTTTTCGCTCGTTGATGAGGACGGCGAAGAAGAGGGTGAGGCGGCATCGGTCGAGTAGCTCGGCCTTCCCTTTCTCAACCCTCGCTGTTGCTATGGAGTCTCTGGTTTCACTGGGCCGCGGTTGCGCTGGCGCAAAGACCGCGAGGCCTAACGCAGCCAGGGTCTTGTCAGCCGAAAAAGACGTCCCACATAGGATATGGACGTGGTGCTCCACTGAGGAGGCCGCGACAATATTCGTTGATTGGACTCGTTCCGGCTGCCGAGCTTGGGGCCGGAAGGAAGGGCTAGAGGCTGGACCATGGACATCGAGAAATTCACCGAGCGGGCAAGGGGCTTCATTCAGGCCGCCCAGGATCTGGCGCTGCGCTCAAATCATCAACAATTCAGGCCAGAGCATCTCCTGAAAGTGCTACTTGACGATGAGGAGGGGCTGGCAGCCCGCCTGATTCGATCTGGTGGCGGCCGTCCAGAGCAGGCTTTGAGGGATTGCGAGACCGCGCTGGCCAAGCTGCCGCGCGTCGAAGGTGGTTCGGGGCAGATCTATCTGGCCCCGGAAAGTGCACGGCTTTTCGATGCCGCCCAGGAGGCGGCGAAGAAGGCGGGTGATTCGTTTGTTAGCGCTGAGATATTGCTGCTTGCCCTCTCCATGGCACAGGGCACCGATGCCGCCCGCATTCTCAAGGATGCAGGTGCGGCTCCAGGGGCGCTTAATGGCGCCATCAAGGACTTGCGTCAGGGACGTCAGGCGAATTCGGCAACGGCCGAAAACGCCTATGATGCGCTTAAGAAGTACGCCCGTGATCTGACAGATGCGGCGCGGTCGGGCAGACTGGATCCGGTCATTGGGCGCGACGAAGAAATACGTCGCACCATCCAGGTTTTGTCCCGGCGCACCAAAAACAATCCGGTGCTCATTGGTGAACCGGGTGTCGGAAAAACCGCCATCGCCGAGGGCTTGGCCCTGCGCATCATCAATGGTGACGTGCCTGAAAGCTTGCGCGAGAAAAAGCTGATGGCCCTCGATATGGGCTCTCTTATCGCAGGGGCCAAGTATCGTGGTGAGTTCGAGGAGCGATTGAAGGCGGTACTAGGCGAGATCACCGCGGCCCAGGGCAAGGTTATCCTGTTTATCGATGAGCTTCACACCCTAGTTGGGGCTGGTAAGGCCGAAGGGGCAATGGA
>JAKAVI010000443.1 GCA_021817355.1 Pseudomonadota bacterium
GGCATTCACGCAGCATCACTTGCCGAAAAGCCCAGTGAAGCAGCGTGTTTGATATTCGCGGCTCTGATCCGCGCGTTGCCCATTGAGGCTTCAAGCGCCACGAAAACTGTCCCTCAAAACGTCCCGCAGATGTTAGCTCCTGGCGCGCGCGTTTCGGCCCGCCCTACTCCGCACGTCTGGCGGCACCGATATCGCGCAGTGAGCGCCACCAGACGGCGCGCGAGCTTGCGGCGCGATCAGACCTCCGCTGGAAGCTTTGCGAGTGCGCCCTCTTCGAGCCTGCCATTGCGTAGCAGGAGTACACGCCCTGCCCGTGCCAGGAGCGCGGCTCTGTGGGCCACGACAATGCGGGTGACGGGAAGCGCTGCGACAAGCTCGGCGATGCTCTCTTCGGTGTCGGGATCGATATTGGCCGTGCCCTCGTCGAGAATGAGGATCTTCGGTTCGCGATAAAGCGCGCGGGCCAAAAGGATGCGCTGCTTTTGTCCGCCGGAGAGCATCGAGCCCATGTCGCCGATGAGCGAGAGATACTGCATCGGCATCCGCAGGATGTCGTCATGGATGCGGTCTGGAAGGGCAACATGGACGGTCTCCCGGCCGAACATCGCCTGCAACACATGCGGCCGCTCGAGATGGAAGCTGGCGGTCGTGTCGAAGAAGCATACGACCATCGGGAAGCCACGCTTGGAGAACTTTCGCAATTGATCGGACGCGGCCCGCAGCGGCCTGCACAAGCGTGCGCCAGGATCTATCCAGCGGACGCCCGTCCCTGCCTGTGCTTCTTGAAGCAGCGAGACGTCGTCCGGCGTCGCGTCCAGCTCTTTGATCTCCACGATGCACCAGCGGGGATGCAAGGGCAGGGCGTAGTCCGGTCGCTTTTGGCCGCTTGTTTGCGACTCCCGGATACGCACGACCTTCAGCCCCCTGCGGCTGCACCACGCTTCGAAGGCGGCTTCTGAGATCGTCAACGGTGCGCGAGGCGCCATGGCGGAGTGCTCGGGTTTCGGGATAGCCTATGTTTCGATGGCTGGAAGGTCGTAGCGCCGAATATATAGGTCGTCGTCCTCCAGGGTGATTTCCAGGACCTGGTTCACGAGATCTGGATCGGCATCCAACTCGTCGAGCGCCTGCTCGAAGAGTTCGGTTTGCATATCGAGATCCATCCCCGGCGGCCCGTTGAGACAGACAAGTCCGGCGTGGAGGGCGACGTCGGCGTACTGGCCCTTCGCACCGGGCCGTTCCGCCGGGCCGCGAAAGTCCACCGAGTTTTTGGTCACGAAGGTCCAATCGCCGTCGAGGATGAGAGGCTTCAGCTCCCAATCCTTCAGGCCAGCGCGCCCAAGCCAGACGACGTGCGACGACTCGCCATGCCCCCTAGCGTGAGCCAGTTTAGTCAGGTCGGGGCTAAGGCACTCATCGACCAGGAACTTCATCCCGCCTTCCTGCGGCGAGCGACCCGTCGCTCGGCAACGATGGTAGCGCCTCTGGGAAGCTCATCGTTCGCCTTTGGGCGACCGCGCGCAGGGTTTGCTTCTGCATAGATGGCGGCAAGCTCGATCTTGTCGGCATCGAGGGACGGATAGGCCGCGAGAATGCGCTCCATCGGGAGTCCGGCCGCCACGGAGGCGGCAACATCGTGGACGGGCACGCGTGTGCCGCGCACGACCGAAGCGCCCCCAAGCACGTCTGGATCGGACACGACAATCTCACGCGCCGCCGCCAGTCGCTCCATGCGTTCGTTTGTTCGCAGGACGAAGGGCGCCAGGTCGATCGTCAGAAACTCATCTCGCACGATCCAGTCCTTTTCGATCAGCGACGCGAGGGCGAGGGCGCGAAATCTGTGCATGCGCGAGCCCGCTTCCCGGATGGCGAACAGGCGCTCTTCTGAGGTGAGGCGCTTGGCGCTGTCGAAATAGAACGCAATGAGCGTGCAGGCGGTCACCGCCACGCGCCGGCCATCGTCGACTGAGACGAACCACTCCGGCAGAATGTGCTCGTCAATGACCCGATTAACGTCCCGTAGCGCCACGCGGGCGACCACCGCGGCCTCGGTCGGCTTCAGCATGTCTGCGACAGCGCCCATTGCGGCCTCAAAAACTCTTCCGATGGATCGGAACATATATTGTCGGCGACCTAACTTCAATCCCAGACCACAGCGGCCGTGAGGCGCGGCGGGTGTCCACGCTGACTGCGGTGGACACCACGGCAGAAACGACGAAGGCCGCCTCGCGGCGGACTTCTCGTAACATACTGATTTTCCTAGGTAAACTTGGAGCGGGCGACGCGAATCGAACGCGCGACCCTAACCTTGGCAAGGTTAGGCGGCGCCCGAAACCGCATGGGAGTAATGTGGTGGTTTGGCAAAATATTTTTGACGGTATTTCTGACGGTATGGAGTAGATTTTGCTAATAGTTTCAAGGGCTGTGGATCCTCCCGCCCCAGCCAATTTTATCCGGGAGCCCGCCCTACTCCGCATGGCTGACGGCACCGATATCGCACAGTGAGCGCCGCCAACAGACCGCGCGCGAGCTTGCGGCGCGATCAGACCTCCGCCGGCAGCTTTGTGAGCGCGACCTCTTCGAGCCTGCCATTGCGCAGCAGAAGCACCTTCTGTGCCCGCGCCAGGAGCGCTGCTCTGTGGGCCACGACAATGCGGGTGACGGGAAGCGCTGCGACAAGCTCGGCGATGCTCTCTTCGGTGTCGGGATCGATATTGGCCGTGCCTTCGTCGAGAATGAGGATCTTCGGTTCGCGATAAAGCGCGCGGGCCAAAAGGATGCGCTGCTTTTGTCCGCCCGAGAGCATCGAGCCCATGTCGCCGATGAGGGAGAGATACTGCATCGGCATGCGCAGAATGTCGTCATGGATGCGGGCTGCTATTGCGGCCTTGTGGACACGTTGCATGTCCAGCTGCGGATCGAAAAACGCGATGTTGTCGGCGATGGTGCCGGAGAGCAGTCTGTCATCCTGCGCCACGACACCGACATGCTCGCGCCAGGCGGGCCAGAGGGAGGCGGTCGCAGGCAAGCCGTCGAGCCAGATCTCGCCCGCGGTGGGCGGATAAAGGCCGAGGATCAGCTTGACCAGCGTGGTCTTGCCGCAACCGGAGGGCCCGACAATGGCCACGAAGGCGCCGGGTTCGATATTGAGATCGACCTCTTCGAGGATCGCCCGCTCGGTGCTGCCATAGCGGAAGGACACGGCTTTGAAACGGATGGCGCCCTGGGCGCCATAGCCAAAGGGTCCGGGCAGTGAGGGTTCGGCTTCGGCATGGACGATATCGCTCAAGCGATCGAGATGAACGCCCAGAAGCCGGAACTGCATGGCCTGGGCGACGAGCGCGGTAGCGCGGTCCGAGAAGGTCTGCCGGAAGGAGAAGAAGGCGACCAGCATGCCAACCGAAAAGCCCTGGCCGGCAATGATCATGCGGGCGGCAAAATAGATCACGAGCACGGTCTGCAGCCCCATGAGGACGGAGCGCACGGCATTGGTGCTGATCTGCAAGGAGCCGACGGCAAGTTGGGCGTTGACGACATTGGCATAGCGGTTGCGCCACACCGCCTCGCGCTCGGCCTCGCGGCTCATCAGCTTGATGGTGGTTGCTGCCCGCAGGCTCTCCATCAGAGTGGTCTGCTCGGAAGCAGAGGCCAGGATCTGCTCGCGGGTGCGCCGCTGCAGGGCCGGATAGGCGAGCAGCATGGTGGCAAGATAGAGAACGACCGAGACGAGGACGATGCCCGCGAGCAGCCCCGAATAGAAGAAGAGGATCGCGACGGCCAGCAGCGCAATGAGGCCGTCGATGATGGCGGCAATGAGCCCATGGGCGATCGCGGCCCGGATGGGCTCGGAGGAGCGCACGCGGCTCAAGAGGTCGCCCAGATGCCGCTTCTCGAAATACCCCGTCGACAGGCGCAGCAGGTGGCGCACCAGATTGCCGACGATCTGGTAGCTGAGGAGGCTTGAAAGGATCAGGACAACCCTGTCGCGTAAATAGCCGATCGCTGCTTGCAGCACGATGAGACCGCCAAAGCCCAGGGCGACCACGAGGAGCAGGTTCTTATCGCTTTGGGCGATCGCATCATCGATGACGACCTGGAGCTGGAACGGCAGGGCGAAGGCGACGATTTGCAGCGCGGCTGACAGGATGAAGACTTGGGTCACCCCCGCTGGCAGGCCTTTGATCGAGGACCACAGGTGCCAGAACTTGAGCTGGGATCTCCAGGAGACGGGAACGAAGCTGGAGGACGGGCTCAGCTCGAGGGCGACGCCGGTAAAGTGATGGGAGATCTCGTCGAAGCTGAGCTGGCGTTCGCCTGTCGCGGGATCGTGAATGCGTGCGCCTGAGCTTGCGACTTTGCTCAGCACCACGAAATGATTGAGGTCCCAATGGAGGATGGCTGGGAGCTGCAGCTTTGAAAGATCCTCCATCTCGAGCTTGAGGGCACGTGTAGAAAGTCCGAGCTGGTCGGCCATGCGCATCAGGGCGCGCAAGGTGGTGCCGGCGAGCGAGGCCGGAAAGCGCTGGCGTAAGGCATTGAGATCGAGATCATGCCCGTGGAAGCGCGCGATCATGGTGAGGCAGGCCAGAGCGCATTCGGCGCCTTCGGCCGCCTCGACGGTCGGCACGCGGCGTGTTCCAGGAAGAAAGATCTCGGGAAGGACGAGCGCGGTCATTTGACGGCCGCGTAGATGGGGTCGAACAGCCATTCGAACAGGGTGCGGCGCTCGAGTACGACGTCGGCCGTGAGCAGCATGCCCGGCTGTAGGGGAACAGCCTGGCCATAGGCATTGATGGTTTGGCGGGCAATGTCGGCCCGTATCTGAAACACAGGCGCGCGTACCACCTGCCCCGGGATCGCGACATCCTGCGGCGAGAGGATCGTATGGGAGAAGGAGACGATTTTGCCTTTGGCGGTTCCGAACTTCTCATGGGGAAAGGCCTGGTACATGAGCCGCACAGCCTCGCCGGCCCGGATAAAGCCGATGGCCCTCGACGGTGCATAAAGTTCGGCTTCGAGACGCACGTTCTTCGGCTCGATGATGGCAATCGTGCTGCCGGGAGCGAGGCTCTGACCGGCGCTGACGGGGACAGCGAGCACCTTGCCGCTGACGCTAGCCACGACGACGTCGGTGGCGGCGGCGCTGGTCTCTACCTGCTTTTGGGCGACCTGGGCACGGGCTTGCGCTTCGCTGGCCTGGGCCTCGGCCAGTTCGGCCGGAATGGCATGCTGTTGCGCAACCAGGTCAGCGCTCTGCTGCATTGCGGCTGACAACTCGCCCTTCATCCGGGCGAGGGTTTGCTGCTGGCTGAGCAAATTGCTCTGGCGTCCCTGCACGAGGCGCGGAGCGATATCACCACCAATGGCCAGGCGCTTGAAGCGGTCCAGATCTTCGCGCGCGAGCGCGATCTGCTGTTGCTGCAGCGCGATCTGCTGCCGGTCCTGTCCGATCTGCGCTGTCAGATCGGCCAGCTTTGGCCCGATCTCGGCCTGCTGGGCCAGCAGCTTCTGCTCGCTGGCCGCGGCGCCCGCGGCAATGGCGGCAGCTTCGGCGGAGAGCGCCTCACCTGCTGCAGTCCCGGCGTTCTGGCCTGAGGACAGGGTACTTGCCAGGCGCACCCGCGCGATCGGCGCACCCGCCCGCACGATCTCGCCTTCGTGCACCAGGATCTTCGACAAGGTCCCGCCAGCATTGGCGTCGACCTGGATCAGTCCTCCGTGTGGGACAAGCCAGCCAATGACGCTCTCGTGGCGGGTGTAGGTGGCCAAGCAAAGGAACAGCACAGAGGTCGCTAATACAGATATACAACAAGCAGAGTACAGTCTGGAGGAAATGGGAGTCGCCAAAATGACCACGCCATTCAGACGCTTAGAAGATGCAGCAATAAACTTCGCGCGAAATGCAGTCATCGCGTTCACTCAAAAATGTATATGTCTTCGTGATCAAACATAGTTGACGATAATGTATGACGATGTACCATGCAATCGTCAGTTCGACTTCGCCGTTAATGAGTTTTATGGAGTTATGGGGCGAAGTCGTCCTTCAGCTAAGGAAAGGAAATGGCGATGTTGCAGGAATTAACGGTGGAAGAAATGGGACTGGTATGTGGCGGAGCAAGCGTCGATGCCAATCGCGATTTTGCTGGGGCAGAAGTTGGGGTTGGCGGAGGCCTTGCAGTTGCCGGCGATATTCTGGGAGTAGCTGGACTAGCCGTCGCTGGCGCCGGTCTTATGATCGGAGGTGGTTTGGCCCTCGGCGCCATTGCCATTTACGAACTGGTCTAACTTGCGATGAAGCTCCGCCACCCACCGGTAGTGCGATCTCTGCTTTGGTTGTTCTGGCTTCTGGGCACGGCTACGGTCGTGTATGGGTTTATTGCTCACCCTTGGGCCTCAAGCCTTGCGTTATCGCTCAACTATGTCGGGGCGCTGGTCATGGGCGGCGGAGTCTTCATCATCTGCATCCTCAGCCGGCAAATTCCAATCGAGCGCGTCATTAGAGGAGTCTGGTTTGCGCTATACTATATGGCGTACGGCCTTTTTATCGCGCTATCCGCCAAGTTAACGAACTCCCAATTTATTTCAGCTTTCGCCCTTATTAACATCTGCCTCGTAGCGCTAGTGATTACGGGACGGCAGTTCTGGCCAAAGCGCCGTACGGAGTGACGCTGCCCCTTTTATCCAGGGGGCGTTGGAATCTGGCGATTGATTGTCTCCATCTGTTCCGGTGAAGCAAGAGGCCAAGGCGCATGCCTCCGCTTTCACTCGCTTCTGAAGGTCGATGGCTGTTCGCGCGAACTACCTAAAGTGTGCAGCAGAGCTGCCATCGATAAGGCTGATCCCGCCAATCTTCACGCCGTTCAGATCGTCGGATTGCGTACGCGCCGACGCCGCCTACAAGCTTTGCCTTCCCTATGAAATCTGCATCGCGGAAGAAGCGACGGGGCGCGACATTCCACGACTGCCGGTGCGGCCTCGGCTGGGCGCCGCGTATGAAAACATTCACCACGACCGACGTCGGCGAGTTTGCACCTGCCACCCCAGTTTAGCGCCACAATCCACGAACTTTTCTGGACAGACGAGGACCCCGAAGACGTCTTTTACCATCTCAAGACGGGCGACGGATATTACAACTATCACAAGCGCACGCTAGGCGACTTCTTCGAGGACATCGCCTCGAACGGCCTTGCCGCGACACTCAGAAACCGTGCCGCCTGGGGTACCATGCGCATGGACCCACGCGACATAACCGATGTCAGCGGCGTGCAGACGGGCGGCACCTACACCTATTTGGTCAACGGCTGTCCCCCAGCTGCCAACTGGACCGCCCTTTTCAAACCAGGCGAGCGGATTCGCCTGCGCTTCATCAACTCGTCGTCGATGAGCTATTTTGACGTGCGGATCCCCGGCCTCAAGATGACGGTCGTGGCCGCCGATGGCAGCAATGTCGAGCCTGTCACGGTCGACGAATTCCGCATAGCCGTCGCGGAGACCTATGATGTGATCGTCACCCCGCGCGACGATGCCTACACCATCTTCGCCCAGTCGATGGACAGAAGCGGCTACGCCCGGGCCACTCTGGCGGTGCGTCCTGGCCTGACGGCGCCCATACCGGCCATGGACCAAGTATTTAGCCGCACGATGGCCGATATGGGCATGGCAAGAATGGCCGGAATGAAGATGGCTGGCATGAATATGGAGGGCGCAAACGGGTCTGCCGGCAGCATGGCGATGGACAGCCCGAAGCCCATGAACATGGATATGTCGGCCAAGCACAAGATGTTCAGCATGCCCCAGAGGGCGCCGGTCCATACGAGCGGACAAACGGCCTATCCGCAGCCGCAGGACGTTCATCTCGAACTGGGCCCCGCCGTCGTCAACATAGTCGCCCACCCGACCGAACGATTGGATCTGCCAGGTGACGGCCTCAACGGCAATGGCCGGGACGTGCTGACGTATGCCCGCCTGACACGCCTTGCTCACGGCCCTAAAAATGCCGAGTTCGTCACGCGCGAGCCTGACGCTGACGTTCTGCTGCATCTGACCGGAAACATGGAGCGCTACATCTTCGGCTTCAACGGGTTGACCTACAATCAGAGCCATCCGGTGCGCTTTCCCTATGGCCAGCGCATTCGCGTCACGTTGATCAACGACACCATGATGGAACATCCCATCCACCTTCATGGCATGTTCACGGAGCTCGACAACCACAAGGGGCGTCTAAGGCCGCTCAAACACACGATCAGCGTCAAGCCGGCCGAAAAGCTGCAGTGCTACGTCAATGCCACCGAGATTGGGCGTTGGGCCTATCACTGTCACCTGCTCTATCACATGGAGGCGGGCATGTTCACCTCGGCAATCGTGGCATGAGCAGCAACATCGCATTCAAAGCATTCGCCTCCGCGCTGGTGGCGTCCTGGGTGCCCGTCGCCGCGTTTGCCCAGCACCCGACCGAACCGGCCTGGCCAAATACGATGAACAACGATCCATTCGTCGGCTACGCGATACTCAATCAGAACGAGATCCGTACCGGCAACGGCACGACGACCTATCGCTGGGACGGCGAAGGCTGGTATGGCGGCAACATCAACCGGGCCTGGTTCAAGACCGAGGGCAATCTGGACGCGCGCACTGGCGCGCTGGACGACACCGAAGTCCAGACGTTTTATTCGCGGGCGATTTCGCCCTTCTTTAACCTGCAGGCCGGCGCCCGCTATGATTTCGGCAACATTCCCGGACAGGGCTGGGCGATTTTTGGTGTCGAAGCGCTTGCGCCGTTCTTCTTCGATGTCGGGGCTCATACCTTCATCAGCAGCGACGGGCACCTGGGCGCGCGGCTTGACGGCAGCTACGACCTGTACGTCACCCAGCGCTTTATGCTTCAGCCGCAGATCGAAATGAACTTTTACGGCAAGCGGGATGCACGGCGCGGTACCGGCAGCGGTCTGTCCGACATCGATACGGGCTTGCGGCTTCGCTACGAGGTCACACGCGAATTTGCGCCCTATGTAGGGGTCGCGTATGAGGGCAAATTTGGCGGCTCCGCCGCTCTTGCCCGCGCCGCGGGTGAGCCAACCGGGAGCGTACGGCTAACGCTTGGGATACGGCTGTGGATTTGATCCGTCTCGCGCCATAATTGTGCAAAACTATCAGTCCGAGGCTTAGACCGTTTGCACCGATAAGATCGGTCAGCAGGCGGCGCGAATCAAACGTGCGTCCCTGGCAAACGTGGAGTCTAAGCCGCAAGGACGCGATTCCCCTAATAGCCAATTTCGCCGACGACGCCCAACTCAAGTGGGTAAGGTACCAGTGTCGGGCGCTGGAGATCTGGCTTGCTAAGTGCGCTGGTAACCCGGCCTGCTGCCGACACGCGCGAAAAGCCTCTGGCCCAGATGCCCTGTGAAAGTGCCAATTGCCTGAGCTTGCGCGTTAGTCCTGCTGCCCATAGGCGCGCGCTACTAAGACGACGAAGGGTAGGAACAGCAGCGCCACCCCAGAGGAAAAAAGAACAATTGGCACAAAGATGAAGCTTGGGGCCCGTCCATAAGCCGTTCCAATCGTGGGCCCAAGCCGTAAAAAAACCATAAGAGCCACGCCAATAAGGGCAAGGCCGCAAAGCGCCAGCCACGCGCAATGGGATCTTGCCCAAGCGGACACGTAGGCCAGCCCCAGGATACCGATGAGCACAGAAGCAAGTTCAAGACTCATCAGCAGCGGCATAATCTGTAGCAACTGAGCGGCTGGAACCACTGCCCAGACTGCCAGTGCCAAGCCATAGGCGGCGCCGACCAGGGCCAGACAGAAGCCGATACCCCGTGACATGCGGCCTACACGGGGGGACCGCGCCACCTCGGGTGCGCGCGTACGGCCAACTGCGGTTAGCAGCAGGGATGGCAGCCCCACAATAACGCCGCTGCCGAAAACTAAGCCCAACAAGCCCAATGTGATCGGATTTAGATGAAGGCGCCCACGGGCATAGGAATCGAGCAAAATACCTACAAGCAGCGCAAGAAGCCCCACTATCAAAATCGTGTAGCGACGGCTCGACATCCCCTCCCCCAACATCCGTTCGCGGGCATTAAACAGAGCGCGCGCGCAAGCGGTCAACCCGTGTGGAGTCTTAAGGTTCGCAGAGCACCTAGTCGGAGGAGTTGGAGGTGTATTTGAGAATTCAGAGTTAGGCCATCAGCCGCGCCGGCAAGGGAGTGCGGCCAGGCGCGCCATAAGCCCGATCTCTTTTCTCAAAATATTTTTTTGACGGTATTTCTGACGGTACGGAGGCGATTTTTCCAATAGTTTCAAGGGCTGTGGCTCCTCCCGCCCCAGCCAATTTTATCCGGG
>JAKAVI010000097.1 GCA_021817355.1 Pseudomonadota bacterium
CGCGTTGTTCCTCGGTGGCCGAAAGAGGCGATTTGCCAGTCACGTCTTGCACCTCCGAATCAGTGCCCCCAGAGAATCGGACTCCTAAGCGTTGGTCAACCCAGCGGAATCTGCTTAGAGCGCCGCCGCCATCAGTTTCTTGTCGTGCGAACGCAATACTGCCTGCACCCCACCACAGAGGTGATGGGCAGAAGATGCCGGTGGCCGAAGCTGTTCGCCGAGCGCTCAGCCAACATGGCATTGGGATAGGAAAGACCGGCGGCGATCCCTTCTCCCCCGGCGACGGCTCTGTCCTGTCTTCACTGATCCTGATCAGCTCCACAGCCCGGGCGCGATGCGGCAAGGAAAAGGCGCTGAGCACGGCGTCCGCCCGCGCGCCCCGGAAATTGACCACTGCAACGTTACCCCGCCGCTGTAAGATATCGACGAGGTGGGCGACCGCCGCAAATGGGCAGGGCCGCCTTGCGCCGTAAATAGTTTTGGCGAGGCTGCTTCAGCATGCCCGCCATGTTCATGGTCCGGCGACCGTGCCCAATCCCGTCACCTGTTATCTGAGGCCTGCGGTTGGGACGCGCGGGACACGGCAGCAATTCGGCTCCGCGTGCGAATGCGTCCCCAATGGGTACGCTCCTGCCGGCGGACCTGCGGCGGACGATGCTCAAGATAATGCGCGGCCAGCCAGAGCCGCTTCAAGTGGCGCCTGTAACCGGACTTTGGATCACCAACATAGGCGGTACGCCCATGCAGCACGTGGTAATTGTCGACGAACTGCATATCCCCGGGCGCCAGCTCCGTACTGATGTTATATTCCTGGCGGCGAGCCATCGTGCTGACGATCTCGAGCGCTTCAAGCGCGGTGCCCGACAGACGCGGCGCTTCGGCGTGGCGCTGACTGGCGCCAATGTAGTGGGGTATGAACCGCACGAAGAGACGCCGCTCGAAGGCGGTAAACACCGGAAAGCTGTAGAACGGCTTGGCGTCCTCTGGCTGTTCGCCACGAAAATCATATAGAGGGCCATAGAGTGCGCGGGCCAGGTGGGGTCATAGCGCTACCAGATCTTGGTGTATGGCCACCGCATTTGCCATCATCGACAGCCCGTCGAACTTGGCGGACCCCAAGCACATCAACCCGATGAGATCGGCTCCATCGATATGATAGTCGAGTGCCACCTGTCCAAGCTTATTGCCACCAAAGGTCGGACCGCTGAGCGCCTTGCCCTGATCGGTGACATCCCCCATCAGATGGCCATGCTTGTTTTGCGGCCAGGGCTCGCCCAGATGAAGACCGATCCCCCCAGTAAAGCCAGGTGTGACCCTCGTCGCGGTAGCGCTCCACCGGAAGGCCGCGGATACGCACAAAACCGCGGACCGCAATGAGCTCGCACTAAATCCCCGTCAGCATGACGGGCCCCCTAGCGCATGGCCGCGGCCTGGGGGCCGCGCACCAGACGGCCCGGCAGCGCTCCGGTGGCAACACCATCGCGATAGGTCGGGGTTCCGGACACGATGGTGGCGACGTAGCCGTCAGCCTGCTGCAGCAGCCGTTTGCCGCCGCCCGGCAGATCATAGGCCATGTGCGGGGCCCTTACGCCAAGTCGGCCAAAGTCGATGATGTTGATGTCGGCCTTCAGGCCAGGAGCCAAGATCCCGCGATCAAGCAAACCAACTGCGCGCGCGGTATCAGCGCTCTGGCGCTTGACGAGATATTCGATGCTGAGCCGGCCATACGCACGATCCCGTCCCCAGTGGCTCAGCAGATAGGTGGCATTGCTGGCATCGCAGATGATCCCGACATGGGCGCCGCCATCAGCGAGCCCGATGATGCAGTCCGGATGACTGATCATCTCGGCACAGGCATCAAGATTGAACTCGGTGTAATTGGCAAAGGGCAAAAACAGGAAGCTGCGTCCTTCATCCTTCAGAAGCAGATCATAGGCAAGCTCCTGGGCAGCCACGCCCTTTCGTGCGGCTCGGGCGGCGAGGGAGGTGTCACGCGCCGGCTCATAATTGGGTGGATCACCCAGTTCGAAGATGTGTTCAAACGCCATCAGCCGCTTGGCCAAAGGATGATCATGAACGGCAGCGCTCTCATCGAGCAGCTTCGCCTTGAACGACGGATCGCGCAGGACAGCGAGTTTTTCGCTCAGCGGTCTGTCGTGGATCGCCCGATAGCTCGGATTCGCGCTGAAGGGATTGATGGTGCCCTGCAGTCCCAGCAGAAGTCCGATGGGCCTTGGCGCAACCTGTGCCTTGATGGGCAGGCCATCTTTGGCCGCGGCCGAGATCAATCCCAAGAGGCCGCGCCAGCTGTTGGCATCGCCGCTCGATTGCGCGAGCGAGAGCGAGAGCGGACGACCGGAGGCCTCGATCAGCCGCCGGATCATGGCGAATTCACTTAAGGGATCGGGATTGCTGAAATCGCTGATCAGCTCAAACACTCCGCTACCCGCATCGCTCATGCCAAGCGCAATCGCTGTCAGCTCGGCTTCACTGGCACGCAGGCCCGGCGTGGGGTCGCCGGTGGCGGTGCGGTGCAAAATTGTCCGCGAGGTGGAAAAGCCCAAGGCACCTGCGGCCATGGCTTCGGCGGTCAGCTGGCGCATCTGCGCGATATCGTCCGGACGGGCTTCTTCAAGCGCCGTGCCGCGGTCACCCATGACGAAGACCCGCAAGGGTCCGTGGGCAAGCTGGGCGCCTATATCCATGTCGTGTGGCACGCGCTCCAGCGCATCGAGATATTCGCCAAAGCTTTGCCAACCCCATTTCAGTCCCTCATGCAGGACCGCACCGGGAATGTCTTCCACCCCTTCCATCAAGGAAATCAGGCGTTCGCGGTCCTGCGGCCAGACCGGCGCAAAGCCGACGCCGCAATTGCCCATGACCGCAGTTGTCACCCCGTGCCAGCTGGATGGAGCAAGGCAGTTATCCCAGGTGGCCTGACCGTCATAGTGGGTATGGATGTCGACAAAGCCGGGGGTAACGAGAAGCCCCTTGGCATCGATCTCCTCCTCTGCCGCACCGGCGATATGGCCGATTGCAGCGATGCGCCCGTCCACCACTCCGACATCCTGTTCGCGCAGCGGCGCTCCTGTTCCATCGGCCAATGTGCCGTTGCGGATAATCAGATCATAATCGGCCATGCGTTCCTCCCGGGGAGCCTGTGTCACCAAATGACCACGGTCTTTTGCCGTCTGTTGGGCCTATCGTGAACCTCTTCTGGTGGCATTGGCAACACCGCTTCTACGATCTGTGGTTGCAAGACCGCATGGGCTGTGACCCAATCTTGGAGCGAAAACGGGGGGCTTGCTCCTGAACGATCATTTTTCCCTCGACCGTGACGCGCGCCTGTCCCTCTTCGGCCCGGAGGTGGCGGGCACGCCCGCCACCCCCCTGGCGCGTGAGAGGGCCCTGACACCGGAAGCGCACGCGCTTTACACCCTCATTCTTGCCGTAACCCTGACTGTTGTTGCCGCCATCGCAGTCCTCATCCCCGGCCCGCTCCCGGAGCTTGGCTTGGCTGCCCTTACCCTCTTTGAGATCGTTCTGCTGTGGCAGCTTTACCGGCGCATCTCAGTGCTAGGCGCGCAACGCGATGCCGACAAGATCCGGATCGCGCAAAACGACCTGGTGCTGGCGGAGAGCCGCCACCGCCTTAAAAATCTCATCGCCATCATTGGCGCCCTCGCCAAGAACTCACGCCGGCCCAATGAAACCAGCATCGACGCCTATCTGGCGCGCTTCTTGGGCCGCCTTCATGCCCTCGGCGAAGCCGCCGACCAGGTGCTTGCGCGCCGCCATGCCGACGTCGAGATCAGCGAGCTGATCACCGCGACCTTGAAACCCTTCATGAACGAGAACGGACGGCTTTTGCTCGGCGGACCCCGCCTTTTGCTGCCGGCACAGACCGGAGGCTCGCTTGCACTGGCCGTGCATGAACTTGCCACCAATGCCCTCAAATATGGGGCGCTGTCCGCCGCGAAGGGAACGGTACAGCTCTCCTGGCACACCCGCGCCGAAAATGCTGGACAGCGGCTCATCTTGAGCTGGCGCGAAGCGGGCGGCCCGTCCTTAGGGCCATCCGCGGAGAAAGGCTTTGGTTCCCGCCTCATTCGCATGACCGCCGCGAACGAGAAAGAGGCGAACGTGGAGTTCTCCTTCGCGCCTGCGGGGCTTGCCTGCACGATCAGCTTCATCGTGCCCGGCTGAGCCCCTGCCCCTTCCTTACGAAGCGATATTGAGTACCTTGCGGGCAAATTCGCTGACCGACTTGTAGTCGGCCTTACCGTTGGGCGCCCGCAGCGCGACCTCGGCCGGCACAATGCGCTTGGGTGTCTTGTAGCCGGCCAGATGCTGACGCACATGAGCCCGCAGGGCGTCTTCATCGAAGACGACACCGGGAGCCAGCTTCACCACCCCGGTCACTGCCGAACCCCATTTGTCATCGGGCACGCCGATCACGAGGGCGTCTTCCACACCTGGGTGGGTCTTTAGAGTCTCCTCCACCTCTTCGGGATAGACCTTCTCGCCAGCTGTATTGATGCAGTTGCTGCCGCGTCCAAGGAGGGTAATCGAGCCATCGGCTTCCAGTCGCGCAAAATCTCCAGGAATCGAATAGCGACGGTTGCCGATCGTACGGAAGGTACGCGCGGTCTTCTCGGGATCCTTGTAATAGCCCATCGGCAGTGGCCCACCCAGTGCGACCAGGCCGGCCTTGCCGCTTCCTGCCGCAAGCGGGCGATCCTGCTCATCAATGACAATCGCGTTTTCGAGGAGGTGGAAGGCGGCAGTGCGGGATTCGCCGTCCTTGTTCATCACCGAATCGCCCATGCCCATGGCTTCGGTCGAAGCAAAACTGTCGGTCATGGTCAGTTGCGGCAGGTGCTGCAGAAGACCGCGTTTGACTTCCGTGCTCCACATCGCTCCTGACGAAGTCATGTTGAGCAAGGACGAAAGCTCATAACGTCCTGGTGCCTCATCGAGAGCCTGCAGCAAGGGTCGGGCAAAGGGATCCCCCACCACCGCCATACCCTGGATCTTGTGCTGCTCGACAGCCTGCCAGATCGCGTGCGGATCAAAATGATGGTTGTCAACGGTCACTACGCAGCCTCCACTAAGCATGGTGGTAATTGCTGTGATGAACCCGGTCCCATGCATCAAGGGACAGGCTGGCAGGCTACGCGGTCCAGCACCGGCGAGCGCGATCATGCGGCCATACTCTTCGAGTGATTGTGGATCAAAGCCTAGTGTGCGTTTGATGCGCCGCAGCCAGATCGTGCACAGCTCGCCATGGGGCCACATCACGCCCTTGGGCATTCCGGTGGTCCCGCCGGTATAGATGAACAGCATATCCTCCGGTGACCGCTTGATCCCGAGCGGATCACCATCGCCGTTCTCGACCAGGCTTTCATAGGGCACAGCAAAATCTGCGACCGGCTCATCACCGACTTCGATGTAGGTCACCAGTTTGGGCAGGCTGTGCCGGATCTCGGCGATGCAGTCGCGAAATTCGCTTGCATAGATCAGGCACTGCGCATCCGAGTTATCGAGGATATAGCGTACCTCGTCGGGCTTATAGCGATAGTTCACATTGACGTGCACGAAGCGGCCCAGAAAGCTTGTGCCGGCAGCCTCGCTATATTCCGGGCAGTTTCTGAGATAAAAGGCCAGTTTGTCAGAAGCCCGCCCGCCACGGGCGGCAATGGCGCGGGCCAGATTGTTCATCCGCCGATAGGCCTGCGGCCACAAAGTCACCCGATCCCCATGGATGAAGGCCGGCGCGTCGGCCCTCACGCGGGCCGCAACCACATCGAGAATATCACCGTAATTCCACATTCTGCTCCGTCCCTGCTGTTTATGGCTTTGGCCCACTATCTCGCGAACCGGGCGACTTGGCGAGACCTTCTCTAGCCCCTAACCTGAGGCTGATCCGCTATCAGAAGGTTCGTTATGGCTGTCATCCACACCCTCCTCATTGCCAATCGTGGCGAAATCGCCGTGCGCATCGCACGCAGTGCCGCCGAAATGGGAATCGCCACGGTGGCCGCCTACGCAAGCGATGAGGCCGAGAGCCTGCATGTACGCCTGGCCGAGCGCAAAATTGCCCTACCGGCAGCGGGGCCGAAAGCCTATCTGGACATCGCCGCGGTGATCCAGGCCGCCCGGGACAGCGGCTGCGACGGGCTTCACCCCGGCTACGGCTTTCTGGCCGAAAACAGCGCCCTGGCTGCAGCCTGTGCCGAGGCCGACCTCACCTTTGTCGGGCCGACGACCGAGATGTTGGCACTGTTTGGTGACAAGGCGAGGGCCCGCATGCTGGCCCGGGACGTTGGGGTTCCGGTGCTGCGAGGTACTGGTGCCGTGTCGCTGGCAGAAGCCGAGGAATTCCTGGACAGCCTCGGCGGCAGCGGGGCGATCATGCTCAAGGCCGTGGCCGGCGGCGGCGGACGGGGCATGCGGCCGGTGCGCAGCCGTTTTGAGCTCGCCGACGCCTATGCCCGCTGTGCGTCCGAGGCCCAGGCCGCCTTTGGCGATGCGGCGCTCTATGCTGAAGAATTTCTCCCCCATGCCCGCCACATCGAGGTTCAGATTGCCGGTGATGGCAGCGAACTCGTGCATCTGTGGGACCGTGAATGCTCGCTCCAGCGCCAACGTCAGAAACTGATTGAATTTGCCCCCGTGCTCGGCCTTGACCAGGGCTTGCGTGACCAGATCCTGACCGCTGCAGTGCGCCTGGGACGGGCCGCCCACTACCGCAATCTGGGGACCATGGAGTTCCTGGTTCAGCCCGATGAGGGCCGTTTTGCCTTCATCGAAGCCAATGCCCGTCTCCAGGTCGAGCATACTGTTACCGAGGAGATCACCGGCCTCGACCTCGTGCGTCTTCAGCTTGAGATCGCCTCGGGACGGAGCCTGCGCGAACTCGGACTTGATCCCCAGCATCCGGTTGGCATCTTGGGCATTGCCCTGCAGGCCCGCATCAACATGGAAACCATGCAGCCCGACGGCACAGCGCGGCCAGAAAGCGGTGTGATCACGCGCTATGAGCCTGCCGCCGGACCGGGCATACGCATCGATGGCATGGGCTATAGCGGCTATCGTACCAGCACGCGCTATGACGCGCTGCTGGCCAAGCTCATCGTCCACTCCCGTTCGGTAAACTTTGACGCGCTGATCGCCAGGGCGCTGCGGGCGCTGCGCGAATTTGCCATCGAGGGTGTGCGCACCAATGTCGCCTTTCTGCAGGCGCTGCTCAGCCATCAGGCGCTGGCCACGCTCAACATCGATACCCAATTTGTCGATAGCCACATCGGCGAACTGCTCGCGTCCGTGCCGCAGAACGCAAGCGCACACGCGACGGATCCGCTTGCTGTCCTTTTTGCCGAAACCTCGGTGACGGCCCGGACCCAGACCGCCCCACCTGGAACGACCAGCATTGATGCACCGCTTCAGGGCAGCGTCGTGGTGGTGACGGCCGAACCCGATACGGCCGTGCTAAAGGGCCAGACCGTTCTGGTGCTCGAAGCGATGAAGATGGAGCATCCCGTGCCGGCGCCGGCGAGCGGCTACCTGCGCGCAATCCTGGTCGAGCCCGGACAGACCGTGTTTCAGGGGGACTTGCTCGGCTTTATCGAGGAAGCCGAATTTGAGGCTCGCGATGTTGGTGCCACGACACAGACCAGCCTCGACCACATTCGCTCTGATCTCGAGGAGCTTTTTGCCCGACGGCAGCTGACGCAGGACGCGGCCCGGCCGCAGGCCGTCCTACGACGCCGCCAGAGTTCGCAGCGCACCGCCCGCGAAAACATCGAGGACCTGTGCGACAAGGACAGCTTCACCGAATTCGGAAGTCTCGTCATTGCCGGGCAGCTGCGACGCAGGTCACAGCGCGATCTGATCGAGAAAACCCCGGCTGACGGGCTGATTTGCGGTCTGGGACGGGTCAATGGTCAATATTTCGATGACGCGCGCGCCCGCGTCATCGCCATGTCCTATGATTACACTGTGCTTGCTGGCACGCAGGGCATGCGCAATCACCAAAAGACCGACCGCATGCTGCACCTGGCCCGCGACTGGCGTCTGCCGATCGTGTTCTTTACCGCAGGTGGTGGTGGGCGCCCTGGCGACACGGACATGATGAGCGCAGGCGGCCTCAACGTCACAACCTTCCAGCAATATGCCAGGCTGTCCGGCCTTGTGCCTCTTGTCGGGGTCAATTCTGGCTATTGCTTTGCCGGCAACGCGGCGCTTCTGGGCTGTTGCGACGTCATCATCGCCACCCGCAATTCGTCGATCGGCATGGGTGGCCCGGCTATGATCGAAGGCGGCGGCCTTGGTGTCTTTCGCCCCGAAGATGTCGGCCCGGCAACGGTGCAGGCGGCCAATGGCGTCATCGATGTCCTCGTGGAGGACGAGAGCGAGGCCACCGCCACCGCCAAGAAATACCTGGCCTTCTTCCAAGGACCGCTCGCGCAGTGGTCGGCCGCCGACCAGCGTGCCCTGCGCCATCTGGTGCCGGAAAACCGGCTGCGGGTTTATGACGTACGCTCGATCATCGAGACAATGTGTGACAGCGGCAGCGTCCTTGAGCTGCGCCGACAGTTCGGCAACGGCATGGTGACAGCCTTCGGACGCATTGAGGGACGCCCCCTCGGGATCATCGCCAATCACCCCGCCCATCTGGGCGGGGCCATCGACCGCGATGGCGCCGACAAGGCCGCGCGCTTCATGCAGCTGTGCGAAGCCTTTGATCTGCCCATCGTGATGCTGTGCGACACGCCCGGCAACATGGTCGGACCTGAAGCCGAAAAAACCGCGCTTGTGCGGCATAATTCACGTCTGTTTCTGATCGGCGCCAATCTCAGCGTTCCGCTCTTCACCGTGATCTTGCGCAAGGGCTATGGTCTGGGCGCCCAGGCCATGGCCGGTGCCAGTTTCGTTGCACCATTTTTTACCGTCTCCTGGCCCAGCGGTGAGTTTGGCGGCATGGGCCTTGAAGGCGCCGTCAAGCTTGGCTATCGCAACGAACTTGCCGCGATCAGCGATCCGGTGGCCCGCAAGGCCAAATATGACGAGATGGTCGCCCGCATGTATGAGCGCGGCAAGGCGCTGTCAGCCGCCAGCCTGTTCGAGTTTGATGAGGTCATCGACCCCGCCGATACCAGGCGCTGGATCATGGCGGGCCTGCGTGCTTTGCCGCCACTTGCCGAGCGCACGGGCAAGAAGCTGCGCTGGATCGACGCCTGGTGAGCGAAGACAGGGCCTGGCAGCGCCGGCGTCAGACCCGGCCAGGTACACTGATCAGCGCCCCGCTCACGCCTTTGGCGGCATCGCTCAACAGGAACTGGATCACCGTGGCAAGCTCCTCGGGCTGCACCCAGGTGGCAAAATCGGCGTCAGGCATGTCACGGCGATTGGCGGGGGTATCAATGATAGACGGCAGGATGGCATTGACGCGGATCTTGGCCTTGTGTTCCTCGGCCAGAGCTTCAGTGAGACGCATCACCCCTGCCTTGGCGGCCGCATAAGGTCCCATGCCCGCTGCCGCCCGGAGCGCAGCACCGGCGGCCACATTGACAATGGCCCCGCCCCCGTCGAGGTGGGCAAGCGCCGCCCGCGAGGCACAGACGGTGGTGCGAACGTTCATGCGATAGAGTAGATCCCAGGTCTCGACGCGGCCAGCGGCGAGGGTTTCCCAGCGAAAGCCACCGGCGATATTGACGAGCCCATCCAGGCCGCCAAGATCGGCAGCGAATTTGTCGATGGCCGCACGGGCCGTCGCCGGCTCGCTTAAGTCAACCCCGCCGAGGTGCCATGCGGCACCCTCAAGTGCCGCTGGCGCCGCGGCATGATCAAGGAGCCCAAGTGTGGCCCCCGCGCTGCCGAGGGCATGGCTGACGCAGCGTCCCAAAGCGCCAAAACCGCCGGTAACGATGATACGCTTACCACGAACATCCATCGCCTCACCCCTCGCTTGCCTAAACCGCTGCAAAAGTTCTCTATAGTAGCCGGGCGGCTGTTTACACACCGAAAAGGGAGAAATAACTATGTTGGAGAAGCTGAAATTTTACATCGACGGGCAGTGGGTTGACCCGGTCACCCCGCGCACGCTGGAGGTCATCGACCCCGCGCATGAAGAGCCCTTCGCCCGCATCAGTCTTGGCTCTGCCGCCGACGTCGACAAGGCAGTGGCCGCCGCGCGGCGGGCGTTCGAAAGTTTCTCGCGCACCAGCAAGGCCGAGCGTCTGGCGCTGATGCAGAAAATCGTCGAAATCTATCAGAAGCGCTATGGCGAGTTCGTAGAAACCATCAGCCGCGAAATGGGTGCCCCCTTG
>JAKAVI010000245.1 GCA_021817355.1 Pseudomonadota bacterium
GCCGAATCGATCGTGACCGTGGGGGATGCGGTCAAATATATCGACAAGGCGCAGGCCTAAGGCCGCGTGCGCTGTCTTCGGGCCTGAGGCAAGACCAAGGGAAACGATGCGCAGGGTAGTCATCACCGGTCTGGGTTTGGTTACGCCGCTGGCTTGCGGCGTCGAAGAGACGTGGCAAAGGCTGATTGCAGGAAAGTCAGGGGCGCGGCCGATCACCAAGTTCCGCACCGATGACCTGGCAACCAAAATCGCCTGTGACGTCCCGCGCGGGACCAGTGGCGATGGCCTGTTCAATCCTGATGATTGGGTCGATCCGAAGGAACAGCGGCGCATCGATGATTTCATTCTGTTCGGCCTTGCCGCCGCGCAGCAGGCGGTCACCGATTCGGGTTTTGTGCCTGCAACCGAGCAGGAACGCTGCCGTACAGGCGTACTGATCGGCGCGGGCATCGGTGGTCTGCCTGGCATCGAAGAGGCCGCGCTGCTCATTGCTGAAAAGGGGCCACGACGACTGTCGCCCTTCTTCATTCCGGGACGCCTGATCAATCTTGTCTCCGGCTATGCCTCGATCCGTTTCGGCTACAAGGGGCCCAATCACGCTGTGGTTACCGCTTGCGCAACCGGGGCTCATGCGATCGGGGACGCGGCCCGTCTCATTGGGTTTGACGATGCCGACGTCATGCTGTGCGGTGGTGCGGAGGGCGCGATCTGCCGGCTGGGTATCGCCGGCTTCAATTCCTGCAAGGCCCTGTCGACCGCCTTTAATGACCAGCCGCAAAAGGCCTCGCGCCCCTACGACAGGGACCGCGATGGTTTTGTGATGGGTGAAGGCGCGGGCGTGCTGATGCTCGAGGAATATGAGCACGCCAAGGCCCGCAGTGCCAAAATCTACGGTGAGGTCAAAGGCTACGGACTTTCTGGCGATGCCTACCATATCACCGCGCCCAGTGAAGATGGCGATGGTGGCTTTAGAGCGATGCAAATGGCCCTGAAGCGCTCGGGGCTGGATGTGGGGGATATCGACTACGTCAATGCCCATGGCACCTCGACCATGGCCGATGGCATCGAGCTGGCCGCGGTGGAACGGTTCCTCGGTGAGGCGGCGCCCAAGGTGGCGATGTCCTCGACCAAATCCTCGATCGGTCACCTGCTTGGCGCCGCCGGTGCCGTGGAGGCGATTTTCTGCCTCCTGGCGATGCGTGACAGCATCGTGCCGCCTACCATCAATCTCGATCATCCGGATTTTTTGCCCAGGCTGGACCTCGTTGCGAATACCGCCAAGACCCGCCCGGTGCGGGTAGCATTGTCTAATTCCTTCGGATTTGGCGGCACCAATGCCTCGCTGATCCTGTCAGCGGTGGACTGATCGCCGGTGCGCCGGGCCGCGATCGCCTCCGCCATTTTCGTTCTGGCCCTCGCTGCTGGGTTCGTGCTCTGGGCAGAGGCACAGTTTAGTGCCCAGGGCCCGCCTGCCCGCCATGGCCATCAGAGCATTGTCCTCATCCGCCCCGGAACGGGAGGCTCGGGCATTGCCCGGGCCCTGAAAGCTGCGGGGGTTATCCGCAACGCCACGCTGTTCGAGCTGGAGGTGCGTCTGAAGGGCGAAGCTGCCGAGCTCAAGGCGGGCGAATATGCCATTCCCTCCAAGGCCAGCATGGCCAAGATTGCCGCCATTCTCATTGCCGGCAAAGTGGTCGAGCATAAGCTGACGATCCCTGAAGGATTTACCAGTCAGATGGCCTTCAATGTGGTGAAGGCGAACAAGGTGCTGCTCGGCAAGGCCGGAAGGGTGCCGCCCGAAGGCTCGCTTCTGCCCGATACCTACCTTTTCACCCGGGGCACGACCCGGGCCCAGCTTTTTGCCCGCATGCATGCGGCGCAACTGCGTTTTCTCGCCAGGGCGTGGGCGAGGCGCTCGCCGGGACTGCCACTGAAGACAGCTGAGCAGGCCGTGATTTTGGCCTCCATCGTCGAAAAGGAAACCGCTTTGCCGCTAGAGCGCCGCCACGTTGCCGCGGTGTTCGAAAACCGCCTTCACCTTGGCATGAAGCTGCAGTCTGACCCCACCATCATTTACGGCATCACCAAGGGCTATCCGCTGGGCCATCCCATCCTCGAGAGTGAGCTTTCGGCTGCGACCCCCTACAACACCTATGTCATCGACGGCCTGCCACCCACGCCGATCTGCAATCCCGGGCGGGCCTCGATCCTTGCCGTGCTGCACCCCCTCAAGTCCAAGGATCTCTACTTCGTGGCCGACGGCAAGGGCGGACACGTATTTGCGGCCACGATCGCTCAGCAGGACAAGAACGTTGCCCGCTGGCGTCAGATCGAAAAGGTCCAGAAACACCGTTGATGGTTTTGCCGCCGGCACAGCTTTGGCTATGCTTGCCTCTTTAGGGAGCTCAATCATGTCCATCGTAAGCATGACGGGCTTTGCCGAGAGCCATGGCGCGCTCGGCGCTCTCAGCTGGCGCTGGGAGGTAAAGAGTGTCAACGGTCGCGGCCTCGATATCCGCCTGCGCACGCCCCAGGGCTTCGACAGCATCGAGCCTGCTGCACGGGTATTGGCGGCGGAGAGGTTCAAACGCGGCAATCTGCAAGCCACGCTGACACTGAACGCGCAGGACAGTGGACGCGGCTTCAAGGTCGACCCGGTGGCCCTTGCCGCCGCCATCCGCATTGCACGTGAGCTCTGCGATCAGCATGGTCTGGCTCCGGCACGGGTTGATGGTCTTTTGGCGCTCAAGGGTGTGATCATTGCCGATGAGTTCGCAAATGATCCGGAAGAACGTGCAGCGCGCGATGCCGCAGTCCTGGAAAGCCTTGCGGTCACCTTCGACAGCCTGCGCCGTTCGCGCCGCGCAGAAGGTGCCAAGCTGGCAAAGGTTCTGGCGGGCATGCTTGATGAGATCGAACAGCTGACGGCCAGAGCCGCTGGCCTCGCGGCTAAAACAGCTGAGGCCTTGCGTGCACGTCTGCGATCCCAGCTGGGCGATTTGCTCGCGGACACTGCGATCTCCGAGGAGCGCCTTGCCCAGGAAGCGGCGATGCTCGCGGTACGCGCCGACATACGCGAAGAACTGGACCGGCTGAAAGCCCATGTCAGCGAGGCAAGACGACTGCTTGCTGCCAACGAGGCCGTCGGCCGGAAGCTCGATTTTCTGTCCCAGGAGTTCAACCGTGAAGCCAACACGCTGTGCTCGAAATCTGCGGATATCGAATTGACCCGGACCGCTCTTGCACTGAAGGCCGTGATCGATCAATTGAGAGAGCAGGCGCAGAATGTCGAATAGCGTCGACGATTCGCTACCGGGAAGGGGTCATGGCTGAAGAAATCCGCCGCCGCGGTCTCATGCTGGTGCTGTCCTCGCCCTCCGGCGCCGGCAAGACGACCTTGTCGCGGCGCCTGATCGAAAGTGACGGCAATCTGGTGATGAGCGTATCGGCGACAACACGGCCAAGACGGCCCACCGAGGTCGACGGACGCGACTATCACTTTGTCAGCCCCGACCGGTTTGAGACACTGCGCAAGGCCGACGCCTTCCTTGAGCACGCGATGGTGTTCGGTCACAGTTATGGCACACCGTCTGCGGTGGTCTATGAAGCCCTCGAGGCTGGCCGCGATGTGCTCTTCGACATCGACTGGCAGGGCGCCCAGCAGCTCAAGGAGAAGGCGCGGGATGATCTTGTCAGCGTGTTCATTCTGCCGCCGAGCCATGCTGAGCTCGAGCGCCGTCTGAAGATGCGCGCCCAGGACTCAGCAGAAACCGTGCGCACCCGCATGTCCAAGGCAGCCAATGAGATCAGCCATTGGCCGGAATATGACTATGTCATCGTCAATCACGACATCGAATTGGCGCAGGCCCAGCTCGAAGCCGTGCTCTGCGCGGAGCGGGTGCGTCGCACCCGCCAGATCGGGTTGTCCGAATTCGTCAGTGGGCTCGTGCGCACCAGCTGACGGACAGGCCTTCATGCGCCTTAGTGGCCCAGCTCCAGACGATAGACCTGTTTGGCGGTCGCGCTGAACAGGGCGGTCTTTTCCTCCGCCGAGTAACCCTCGGCGCAGAGCTTGAGCGCGTTCCACAGCGTGGCGTAGTCACAGCTGAAGGAATCGACCGGAAAATTGCTTTCGAACATGCAGCGCTTTGGTCCGAAACTCTGGATGCAGGCGTCGATATAAGGCCGCCAGGCGTGGGCCAGGGCTTCGGCTGAGGCCGGGCGGTGCGCATAGGACCATTCAAAGCCGCCAAATGGCATCGCAAGTCCGCCGAGTTTGACGTGGACGTTACTGCATTGGGCAAGGGCGCCGATGCCCCGCTGCCAGTCCTTGAAGCGCTCCTCACGCTTGGACGCATACATGCCAATGCCAAGCGGAGTGCCCACATGATCGATGACGATGCGGGTTTCGGGAAAGGCGCGTGCCAGATCAACAACCTCAGGCAATTGCGGCTCGAGGAACCAGGCATCGAACGAGAGTCCGAGCTTGTGCAGCAGGGCAAAGCCCGCGCGGAACGCCGGGTCCGCGTAAAGCCCCTTGGGCACACGCCCGTGCAGCGGCCCCAGAACGGCAGGATCTTCGGACCACGAGGCACTTTGGCGGATGCCGCGGAAGCGACCATGCCCGGCCGCAATGTGGGCGCGCAAAATGTCCTCCGCGTGCGCACCCTGGCGCAGATCGACATGGCCGACAATGCCCGCGCAGGCCCGCACCGGGCCGTAAAGGCCGCTGGCGCTCATGGCTGCGATGCCATTGACGAATTCGGTTTCGCCGACACAGCGCAGCGCCTCCGGACCATCGGCACGATACATCGCACCGCATTCCATATAGACCGTGGCGATGATGTTGTGACCGCTTTTGAGGTCCTTGAGCAGTTCGTCGAAAAGATAGCGCGGCGTGTTGCGGATGATGTCCATGAAGCCGTGCTGCAGCGGCGGCAGATCCTGCAGCACGCCGGCCGGCCGGTCCCACAGATGGTGGTGTGGATCAATGATCGGCAGTTCCGGTTGGAGAATTTTTTCGGCCATATTCGTCTCCCTGCAGCAACAAGATGATATCAGTGTGCCATGGCGGCTGTCGCCGTGAGGAGCTCAGCTACACTCTCCGGCCTTGGTATTTGGCAGCGGAAGCTTTCCCCGGGGCGATATTCTCTGCGTCGTAACGGCAGTGCGCGTAGGGCCTTGGCGAGACCCGAGGCGGCCGCTATGAGGGTAGCGAAACGGTGGGCGCGCGCGCTCACGGGGTGAGGACGACGCGTCCAATAATCCTGCCGGCGCGCAGGTCATCGAGCGTCCTGGAGGCTTCGGCCAGGGGGCGGGTCTGATAGGGAATGGGATCGATCTTGCCTGCCCGCACCAGTTCCATCATTTCCCTGGCCTCTGGCAGCGAGCCGACAAATGAGCCGGCAATGGTCAGCGCCCGCATCGGAAACATCGGCAGGGGCATGGCCATGGCCCCGCCGAAGAGCCCGACGATGATGATGCGTCCACCCTTACGGACGATGGCGTTGGCGAAGGCAAAGCTCTGCTCGGAGCCGACAAAATCCACCACCGCATAGGCGCCGCCGGTTTCAGCCACAAAGCGCTTGGCGACGCCGTCTTCCTTGGTGTTGTAGGCCGCAATTGCACCGGCCTTTTGCGCGGCCTCAAGACGCCCTTGATCGATATCCGCAGCGATAGGGCCGCGGCCGAACAGGGCCTTGGCGAACTGGACGCCCATCATGCCCACGCCGCCGCAACCCAGGACCACCACCGGATCGGCGGCCGTCACCTTGCCGACCTTTTTCATGGCGCCGAAGGCGGTCAGCCCCGAGCACATATAGGCGGCGGCAAGAGCAGGTTCGGCCTTGCCGAACTCCAGCAGATATTTGGGATGGGGCACGAGCACATGGCTGGCATAGCCGCCAGGGACATTGGACGAGCAGCCGAGCTGGCGTGGCTTGAGGCAGAGATTCTCCTCGTTGCGGGCACAGGCTGCACAGCTGCCGCAACCGATCCAGGGAAAGGCGGCATAGCGGGCGCCCAGCTTGATGTCCTTTGCCTCAGGGCCCGTGGCGATGACCTTGCCTTGAATTTCATGGCCGAGCGTGTGTGGCAGCTTCAGTGTTGCCAGGGGCAGGCGATTGCCACCACCCAGATCGAAATAGCCGTCATGAATATGAACATCGGAATGACAGACGCCAGCATGTTCAACGGCCAGCAGGATCTCGGTGCCCCTGGGTTCGGGTGTGGGAGCCTCGAGGGACTGAAGTGGCTTTCCGAACTCGACAATAGCCTGGCTCAGCATGGCGCGCGGGTCTCCTGAGATCTGATCTTTTGTCACTGTGGCACGCCCGCGCTTTGCGCTCAACGCCTGATCGCGGTGTCGCCAAGGGCGCGCGCCAAGGCTGCAAAATCTGCAATATCAAGTTCTTCGGCACGTGCGGTGGGCGCAATACCAGCATGAAGCAGCTGGGCCTGAACATCGACAAAGAGCGGCTTCAGGCTCTGGCGCAGCATCTTGCGCCGGTTGCCGAAGCCTGCCGCCGTCACCCGTTCCAGATCGCGCAATGAACAGGCCGCCCTGGGTACGGACAAGGGCTCGAGGCGCACCACAGACGACGTCACCTTGGGCGCAGGGGTGAAAGCGCTGGGATGGACGTCGAACAACAGACGGGGTTCGGTGCGCCATTGGGAAAGGACAGAGAGGCGGCCATAGGCGGGGCTGCGTGGTGTCGCCACCAGACGCAGCGCGACCTCGCGCTGAAACATCAGCGTCAGGCTCTGCCAGAGAGGTGGCCAGGATGGCGCTGACAGCCATTTGACGAGCAAGGCACTGCCAATGTTGTACGGCAGATTGGCGGCGACGCGGACCGCCCCGGTGACACCCATGGCGGCGAAGAGAGCAGGCTCATCGAGCTCAAGTGCATCGGCCTCGATCACCTCAAGACGGCCTGGGTAGGCCGCAGCGAGTTCGCCCAGGGCCGCGATACAGCGCGGATCGCGCTCGACGGCGATGACACGCGCGGCGCCTTCGGCCAGCAGGGCTCGGGTCAGCCCGCCTGGGCCGGGGCCTACTTCATAGATGGTGGTGGCGCTGAGCGGGCCGGCGGCACGGGCGATGCGGCGCGTGAGGTTGAGGTCGAAGAGGAAATTCTGCCCCAGCGACTTGCGCGGGGCAATTGCGTGGCGGGCCACCACCTCCCGCAAGGACGGCAGCTCTGTTTCAGCCAAGTCTGTGCATCCGCGCGTCGGCGATTTGCGCCGCCATGGTGATCGCCGCCAGCATACTGCGCAGGTCAGCCCGACCGCTGCCAGCAAGATCGAGCGCGGTGCCATGATCAGGCGAGGTGCGAACGATGGGCAGGCCCAGGGTCACGTTCACCGCCTCCCAGAAATGCAGTGTCTTGATCGGGATCAGAGCCTGGTCGTGATACATGCAGAGCGCGGCGTCATAGTGACAGCGCGCTTCGGCATGAAAGAGCGTATCGGCGGGCAGAGGCCCCTTCACATTCAGTCCCTGCTCTCTCAGGGACCGGACTGCTGGGCGGATCGTTGCGTCGTCTTCACCGCCGATGTGTCCGCCCTCGCCGGCATGGGGATTGAGCCCGGCAACTGCCAGACGCGGGCTGGCAATGCCAAAGTCCTGCACGAGCGCATCTAAGATGATGCGTGCGGTTGCGCAGATGGCCGAGGGATGGATCTGTGCCGGCACTTCGGCAAGCGGGATGTGGACGGTCAAGGGCACCACCCGCAATTGCGGACCGGCCAGCATCATCACCGCCCGCGGCGCATGGGTCAGCGCCGCGAGATATTCGGTGTGTCCGGCAAAGGCGAACCCGCCTTCCTGCATTGCCTGCTTGTGGATGGGACCGGTTACGAGCGCTGCGGCCCTGCCATCCATGATCTGGGTGACGGCACAGCTGATTGCGGTGGCGACGCTCTGGGCATTGTCAGGATTGGCATGTCCGGGCTGACGCCCAGCAGGCGCTCTTGCGCTGTCGAGGAGGGCGGCGCTCTCCACCTTGCCACAGCGCAGGAACACTTCGGGATCGCCGACGAGGCGAAGCGGATGGCTGCCCACCCGCCCGTTCAGCGTGTGATAGGCCCGCAGCGCCAATTCCGGACCAACCCCGCCGGGCTCGCCCATGGTGATGAGGATCGGAGCCTGACGTGGAGGCGCGGCCTCAGCGGGTCTCGATGTCGGCATGGCGGCGCAGGTGGCGCAGGAAGCGGCGGGCGAGGACGGCCATCTGCTCCTGATAGAGCTGGTTTGCCACTTCTTCCCGTGTCGGAACCTTATAGGTGATCACCTGGGGCGGCCGCTGGTCGCAGCGCACGATGAGCTCGATGCCGGCACTCGATTCGAAAGGCTGTGTGGCCTCTCCGGCGGTGGTCGTGGCCAATGCCTGGCGGATCTGCGCGCTCAGATTGGTGAGGCGCATCGTCCCGAGATTCATGTAGATCGCCCCACGCATGTGCTGCACCAGATCAGGCAGCATCTTGCAGTCCACAATGCGGCTGCGCAGCACTTCGGCGGCCAGCACCGCATTTTTGAGCAGGGCAGGCGGAGGTTTGGGGCCGATGGGCAGGAGCACCCGTGCGAGCGGCAGCACCCCTGGCGGATAGGCCGGGGCTTTAGGCTTCTGCTGCGCCAGCTTGGAGCCGGCGGGAACCTGGATTTCACGCAGGGCGAGGACGTAATAGCCACCGGGGCCCAGAATTGGCTTGGAAATTTCGCCCGTTTTCAGCTTCAGGAGCGCGCCATCAAGCGGCGGAGGCAGCTGGTCGGCGGTGATGAAGCCAAGATCGCCGCCCTCAGCGGCGGTCGGATTTTGGCTGACGCTGCGCGCCACGCTGGGAAAGGGCGCGCCGTTGCGGATCTGGGCCAGGACAGCGTCCATTGCGGACCTGACCTTGGCCTTGTCCGCGGGGTTGTCGATCGCCAGAAAGATCTCTGACACCTCGTAGCGGGGCTTGCTGGCGTTGCGCTTGATACGCTTCAGTTCCTCATTGACGCGTTTGGGCGAAACCTCCGCTTCATCGCCATACCGGCCCTGGACGGTTTTGGACCATGCGATCTGTGCGGCAATCTGTCCGCGCAGCGTCGACATCTGCACACCTGCGGCCGCGAAGGTAGCTTTGAGCTTGGCCTTGTTGATGTGGTTTTCAGTGAGGATACGGTTGATGGCGGTGTCGACTTCGCCGGCACTGACGCTGATGTTGTGCTTCTGGGCTTCCAAGAGCTGGATACGCTCGGTCTCCAGCTGCTTGAGGATCTCCGCGCGCAAGCTCTTCATCTGCTTGGCATTGGGATGGGTACCGGTGGTCACCAGAAACAGCTTGAGACGCTGCTGGACATCCATCGTGGAGATCGCCGTGTCATTGACGATCGCCGCGACGCTGTCGCCCTGTATGCTGGGAGGCAGCATCGGGATCTGGTTGGCCGACGGGCCGCTTGCAAGCGTGGAGGCGCTGGCCGGCTCGTTGGCGGCCAGTTCGGTGCCTTTGGGGGCAGCATGCCCGCCTGCGTAAAGGGGTGCTGCACTTGCCCAAACGGCGATACCGACAAGAGCGGCCACAACAGCGATGCGAGGATTACAGGTCAACGACGTCTTCGTTTCTTCTCGGGTTAACGAAAGGGTACCGGGCTTGAATCCGTACTCCACCCACTACGGGGGCCGATCGCAGCGGCAGAATAAGGAAATCTGTGGCCGCTTCAAGGCGTCTGGGGTCAGGACAGGGGTTTGAGGGCACGCTCAAGGAATGGCGGCCTGCTGCACCGGCTCGGAAAAGGCGTTGCGGGGGAACAAAGGCGTGTTCTGGTCGGCCTCTCCGCCAAATTTGGGGATAATATTGAAAAGGATGGAGGTCGACGGAGCAACATCCAAAAAGCGCGTGTAGGTGCGCTCGTAGGCGATGGAAAGACCAAGGCAGTCATTTTGCCAACCGATCCCAAGCTCGGTATCGAGCATCTGCGAACTTTGCAGATCGCGCCTTGCCGCGGCGAACGCCGACCAGCGGGCGCCGATACCCAAGGTCAGCGCCCCGTTGATTTCGGAGCGTGGGGCCCCGAGGCTCACCGCCTGGCGGTCCAGACGGATGTAGCTGACATCGAGGCTGGAACGGCCAAAGCTGCCATGGAAATAGACCTCGTCGCGATCCACCGTGCCGCTGTTGGGATTGAGATCAAGTCGCTGTGTCAGGCTCAGATAAGGCATAAACCGCACCCGATAGCGGGTGACGATGTCGGATCGCGTGCCATAGAGGCCGGAATTGACGCCAAAGATGGGATCCGCCTTGGGTCTGAGAACCTGGCCGACCAGCCCCTCGATGCTGCCGCCGGGAAAA
>JAKAVI010000318.1 GCA_021817355.1 Pseudomonadota bacterium
TCAGTCCGGCAAAGGCCAGGAGAATGGCGTCGAAATCCCCCGCCTGGAGGCGACGCAGGCGGGTATCGACATTGCCGCGCAGGAGCTCGATTTTCAGATCGGGCCGCGCCCGCAAGGCTTGAGCCTTGCGGCGCACCGATGCGGTACCGAGCCGGGCGCCCTGGGCAAGCTCTGCAAGTGCGCAGGGTCTGGTGGCGATCAGTGCGTCGCGGGGGTCCTCGCGCTCGAGCACCGCACCCAGGGTGAGCCCGGGAGGCAAGTCCACCGGAACGTCCTTCATCGAGTGGACGGCAAAATCGATCCGTCCGGCGAGCAGGGCCTCCTCCAGTTCCTTGACAAAGAGACCCTTGCCGCCGGCATCGGCAAGCGGGCGATCCTGGATGCGATCGCCGCTGGTCCTGACCTCGACAAGCTCACAGGCGACGCCCATCGCGGCGAGACTCTGGCGCACCTGTTCGGACTGAGCCATCGCCAGGCGCGAGCCACGGGTGCCCAGGCGCAGGACGGCGTTAGGATTATTTTGCGGCATGACGAACTTTGTTCTAGAGGCTTGGACGCATTCTTAGCACAGAGGCCGCGCTGCTTGGCCAGCCTGACCGTACTTGGATTGGAGACAAGCTGCGACGAAACCGCCGCCCCGGTGTGGCGCTTTGGCGTGCCCGGTCCCGGCGAAATTCTCTCCAATGTCGTCTTCAGTCAGATTGCCGTCCATGCCCCCTTTGGTGGGGTAGTGCCGGAAATCGCGGCCAGGGCACATGTGGAGGCCATTGATGTGGTGGTTGCTGAGGCGTTGGCGGAGGCCGGGTGCAGGCTTTCGGACATCGACGTGATCGCGGCAACGGCAGGTCCCGGGCTCATTGGTGGGGTTATGGTGGGGCTGACGACTGCCAAGGCGTTGGCGTTGGCCGCGCACAAGCCGCTCGTCGCGGTCAATCATCTGAAGGCCCATGCTCTGACAGCGCGCCTGACAGCCGGGCTCCATTATCCGTTTCTGTTGCTGCTGATTTCGGGGGGGCATTGTCAGCTCCTTGGGGTTGAGGCAAGTGACAGCTTTCACCTTTATGGCACCACCATCGATGATGCGGTTGGTGAGGCGTTCGACAAGACCGCCAAGCTGTTGGGGCTGCCTTATCCTGGAGGCCCGCGCCTTGAGCAGCTGGCGCGCGCCGGCAACCCGGCGCGCTATCGATTGCCGCGGCCGATGCTTGGCCGGCCGGGAGCGGATTTTTCCTTTTCCGGACTGAAGACTGCGGTCCGCCAGATTGTGCGCGAGGGTGACTTCGTTCCCGGAGACGAGGCAGATGTTGCGGCCGCGTTTCAGGCGGCGGTGATCGCGAGCCTGTGCGATCGCACGCGTCAGGCGATGGCGCGGTTCCGCGAGGATTTTGTCCTGGAGGGTCCGGCCACGCTCGTCGCTGCCGGCGGGGTTGCAGCCAATGGCGCCATTCGTACGGCGTTGGCCGAACTCTGTGCCGGGAACAATTTTGCCCTCGAGGTACCGCCGGCCAAATTGTGCACCGATAATGGCGCAATGATCGCCTGGGCGGGTCTTGAACAGGCTGCCAGCGGGCGCTGGGACGGTCTTTCGGTACCGCCACGCGCCCGCTGGCCACTTGCACAGAGCGCAACCTGAGGCTGAAGTTTGCCTCGTTCAGTGCGGCTTAGACGAAGGCCAGACCGAACTGGGCGAGCGACAGAAGTCCGGCGATAACGATGGTGGCGGCGGTGAACATCGCAATGACAGTATCGCTAATCTGCGTGCGCGCAGCCGGAAGATGAATTTGGGACTGGGTCATGACTGCCTCTCCTAGACATCGGCGGCCGGGGTCTCACCACCCCAGAGCGCCCGTTTTGAAACTCGTGGCGTGAGGGCCTCACCGCCCTTCACCACCGCATACATAGTGCCGGCCTGATCTCAGATCAATGAATAATTTTAGTAGTGTTCATTGATCATCATTTCTAATGCGCTGCACCATCAAATGCCGCGATGCAATAACACCTTGTACTTACAATTGGAATTCCTGTTTTATGGCTTTGTTCTGCATTTCATGCATAGGAGATTTGCACCGCCCATGAAGCTCGCCACTTGGAATATCAACTCGGTCCGCCTGCGCCAGGCGCTGGTTTTGCGTCTGCTCGAAGAGGAGGCTCCGGACGTGCTCTGTCTGCAGGAGACCAAAGTTCCCAACGATCTGTTTCCGGCTGAGGTGTTTGGCGCGGCCGGTTATGTGCACCAGGCCTTGCATGGCCAGAAGGGCTACCACGGGGTGGCCATTCTTTCGCGGCAACCCTTTCTGCACAGCTCTGTAAAACAATATTGCGGAAAAGATGATACCAGACACATTAGTGTCGAATTCGCGAATGGCATCGAGTTACACAATTTCTACGTGCCGGCGGGGGGCGATCTGCCGGATCCCAGTGCCAATGAAAAATTCGCTCATAAACTCGCCTTCCTGCGGGAGATGGCCGAGGGCTTTGGCCGGCGCCGCGGCAAGGCTTCGGCGCGAAGCATCCTGGTTGGTGACCTTAATGTGGCACCACTCGAAAACGACGTCTGGAGCCATGGCCAGCTGCTTGATGTCGTCAGCCACACGCCGATCGAAACCGAGTTGCTTGGTGAGGTGCAGGCCGCGATGCAGTGGATCGACATCACCCGCAGCTTCGTGCCTGCGAGCCAGAAGGTCTATTCGTGGTGGAGTTATCGCGCCCAGGACTGGGCGGCCTCCGACCGCGGCCGCCGGCTCGACCACATCTGGTTCGGCCAGGGCCTGAAGGGCGCTGCCCGCCATCACGTCATCCGCAAGGATATTCGCGGCTGGTCCAAGCCCTCCGATCATGTCCCTGTCATCGTGGAATTTGACAGCGATGGTTAAGGCTGCGGTACTGCTTCGGCCAACGTCACCGCGCTTCGGATGAAAGTGCACCGGCCGGTGTCACAGCGCGATGATGTCGCCTCCTCCGCGCCCCAGGCCTTCGTTATCCATGCCGTAGCCGGCGATGAAGACATCGACAGCGCAGAAGCAGGCATGATCGGCACGCAGCTTTGCCTGCGCCACCTGCTTGTCGATCACCACCGCGGTGGTGATCTTGCGCGCGCCCTGCCGCTGCAGCAGAGTGATCGCCTCCGCTAGGGTATGGCCGCTGTCCAGAACCCCGTCGATGAGCAGGATGTGTTCGCCCTCCAGTGCGGCCACAGGTGTGGCCCGCAATGTCAGGCGTCCGCGGCTGCGCGCCTTGCCATAGCTCGACAGCCACAGCCAATCGACCGGCAAATCAAGACCGTTGCGCGCCAGGGCCCGCGTCAGGTCGGCGGCAAAAACGAAGGCGCCCGTCAGCACGGCAATCAGCCGTTGAGGCGGATCAGGGAGTGCTGCAAGCTCTGCCGCAAGCGTCTCGACACGGGCGGCGATGTTTGCCGCCGGGAACAGCACCTGCGGGCTCATCTGCGTACTCAGTCCGTGGCCCCCGCAAGCGTGAGCGTCAGATGACGCGCCGCTGGCGATGGGCGGGTCAGCTCGGTGTGAAAGACTTCCCGCGCGCCAGCTTTGAGGACGCGTAGGGGCGGAGCAAACACATAGCGCTGTAGCACTCTTCCGTGACCATCGCGCAGAAGAACCTGCAGTGAGGGTACCACCTGGCTTTGCCCCGAAAGGTTGCGCAGGCTTCCTGTCAGGACGAGAAGAACGCGGTGATCTTCTACGCGGCGGCCATACTGCACATCCGAAAGCATGAGGTTGCCATCTTTGACCGGCCAGCCAATCCAGGCGTAGAGCGAAGCTGCACGGGGCCAGTTGCCAACCACCTGCTCGCGATAGCGATAGGCGGACCACAGCAGGACCAGGATCGACAGCAGTAGCAGGGCCCAGCCCGCCACCACCGCGAGGCGCCTGCCCTTGCCGGGCTCGGCAGCGGGCCCACTTTCGGGCCGGAAGCCGAACGGTGCGAGGCCGGATGCTGAGGGCTCGGCCGGTCCCTCTGCGCCTAGCTCCCCTCTTGGCTCCGTGGCAGTCGCAACACGCCCTTGCTCCATCTCCTGTGGTGGCGCGGCGCTTGCCGTTGGCGGCTGCGGCATGGCTTCGTCGGCAAAGGTCACCGCTTCGGCTGGCGCTGGCGCGGAGGCGCTGGCAAACCAGCTGTGGCCGCACTTCGTGCAGCGCACGGTGCGGCCCTCCGGGGGCACGGCCGCATCCTTGATGGTGTAGCGCGTCGCGCAGTTTGGACAGGAGAGGATCATCGTGCGTCCACTTAGTCATGTCCCCAGGCGCCCTGCAAGACTGTTGAGGGTCGGATCGGCCGCCTTGCCTGGCGGCCACAGACAGATATGGTCCGAGCATGGTTCGATTTGAAAATGTCGGCATGCGCTATGGTCCGGGACCGGAGATTCTGCGCGATGTCAGCTTCGCTCTTGAAGCTGGCTCCTTCACCTTTCTGACCGGACCTTCGGGGGCCGGCAAGACGACATTGCTGAAGCTCATGTATCTCGCCGAACCGCCATCGCGTGGCCTGATCACACTCTTTGGCACCGATCTGGCCACCGCGTCGCGTCGCCTCTTTCCGGCCCTGCGCCGGCGCTTCGGCGTCGTGTTTCAGGACTTTCGTCTGCTCGACCATCTTTCCGCCTTCGACAACGTTGCCCTGCCATTACGCCTTTCGGGCGTGCGCCTGGAGGATTTCCGTCAAGACGTGGAAGAGATCCTGACCTGGGTTGGGCTGGGTCCGCGGATGCATGCCCGGCCTCCCACCCTTTCCGGCGGCGAGCAGCAGCGGGTGGCCATTGCCCGTGCGGTGGTGGCCCGTCCCGATCTGTTGATCGCAGATGAGCCGACCGGCAATGTAGACCCGGACATGGGGCAGCGTCTTTTGCGTCTGTTCTTTGAACTCAACCGCCTGGGGACCACTGTGCTCATCGCCACGCATGATCGCGGTCTCATCGCGACCGACCGGTCTCAGGAGATGCGGCTGGTTGATGGCCGCCTCGTCACGATGCCGATGGTGCGGCCATGAACCTTGCATTGCGAACCCAACAAAAGTCGGTACTGCCGCGCGAGGCCGGGGCAGCATCGCTCGACGTGGTGATTGCCATCATGGCATTTTTGGCAGCGCTGTCGCTCTGTGCGGTTCTTATTGCTCAGCGCACCGCGCAGGATTGGCGTCGTGGTCTGGCTGGCAAGCTCACGGTCCAGGTCTTGCCGCCGGTGCAAGGGCCGACAGAACCGGCGCTGACGCGCGAAACCGCGGCCGCGGTGCAGGTCCTTAACCGCACCCGCGGTATCTTCAGCGTCCATGAACTGAGCGAGGCGAAGACCGAACGCCTCGTCGAGCCCTGGCTCGGCAAAGGTGCACTGGTTGCTGATCTTCCCCTTCCCCGTCTGGTTGATGCGAGTGTTGTTCCCGGCATGCATGTAAATCTCGCGGCGCTGCGCCGTCGCCTCAAGGCGGTGGCGCCAGACGGGTATGTCGATGATCACCGGCACTGGCTGGCCCATCTCTCGCGCCTGGCCGACACCATCATGTGGTCAGCCTATGGCGTCCTTGGTCTGATTGCGATTGCAACCGCTGCAACGGCGACCTTCGCCACCCGTGCCGGGCTCGCGGCGCACCATGACATCGTCGAGCTTCTTCATCAGATGGGAGCCCATGGCGGTTTCATTGCCAGTGCCTTCGACCGCCATTATCTGCGGACGGCCTTCAGCGCCAGCCTGGTTGGCGCCGTGCTGGCTGCTATCCTCTTTGCAGCTGCGGGCGGCCTGGAATATGTGGGTCTGAAACCGATGCCGTTTCTGCCGCCGCTGGCCCTTGGCATGGGACAGTTGACATGGCTCGCGCTCATACCAATTGCCGGTGGCGCGATCGCCTGGGCAACCGCCCGTCTTTCGGTACTTGCGGCCTTGCGCGACATCTATTGACAGTGACGGGTGAGACGGGGGCGGAGGAAACTGATGGGCGTAAGGACGATGCGACGCAATCCAGGAAAGCGAGATCGTGACTGACCGGCGCCGTCGTCGGCGTAGGAGGCGCCTTGCTGCCGCAACCATTGCGGCACTGGCACTGGTCTATATCTCAGGTTTCGTTGTCTTTGCGCAGACACTGCCACGCCGTGCCCATGTTACCGGTCATCCGGATGCGATCGTGGTATTGACCGGCGGCGGCTCGCGCCTGGACGCCGCCGAAGACCTTCTGGACAGAGGTGTCGGACAGCGGCTGCTGATTACGGGGGTCAACTGGACCACGACGCGCAGCGAAGTAAAGGCGCTTGTTCACGGTGGTCCACGCTTTCACTGTTGTGTTGATCTTGGTCGTGATGCGACAAGCACCTTTGGCAACGCACTGGAAGCTTCGGCCTGGAGCCGTCGCCATGGCTTTCACGAATTGCTGGTGGTTACGGCCAATTATCACATGCCGCGCAGCCTGAATGAGTTTCAGGCGGCGATGCCGCAGGTCAGGTTCGATCCCTATCCCGTCGATCCCGTGGGTATTGACCTGAAGGACTGGTGGTTGCATCCGCGTACCATCCGTGTCCTCGGGGCCGAATACGCCAAATATCTTGCCAGCCTTGTCCTCACGCGGATCATGAGCGAGCGGCTGCGCCTGCTCCTCGACCGCAATGTCATCCAGATCGATACCCCTGCTCCGCCCACCTGGCCGGTGGCGCGGAGCAAAGCTGATGGAACATTCTGATTATGACCGCGCTGCGTTCAGCCCTGTTTTTGCTCTGGTTCATTCTCATATCGCTGATCATCCATCTGGCCGCCTTGCCGGCGTTTTTTCTGCCGCGGCGAGCCAGTCTTGGGGCTGGTACGATCTGGTGCCGGGCGGTGCTCTTTGGGCTGCGCCATTTTGCCGGCCTGCGCCTTGAGGTGCGCGGAACCCTGCCTGGCAAGGGCGCGCTCATCGCCTCCAAGCACATGAGCATGCTCGACACCATTGCCCTTTATGCGACGCTCGATCAACCGCACTTCGTCTATCGGCGCAGCCTCGAACGCATTCCCTTCTTTGGCTGGTACTTGCGCAAATCCGGCATGATTGCGATCGATCGCGATGGTGGCGCCAGCAGTCTGCGCCAGATGGCAGCTGCGGTCCGCGCTCTCACCCTGGGCGGCCACACCGTCATCATTTTTCCGGAAGGAACGCGCAAGACCCCTGGCGCCCCTGCCGACTACAAGTCTGGAGTGGCCGGGCTTTATGGGCAGGTGAATCAGCCCCTCGTACCTGTGGCGCTCAACACCGGGCTCTTCTGGACAGGTCCCATGGGACTGATCAAGCGCAAGGGCACCGTTATCCTCGAATTTCTGGAACCGATCGCACCCGGCATGAAGCGCCGGCCGTTCATGGAGCTTTTGCAGCAGCGCATCGAGACCGCCACCCGAGCGCTGCTGGCGGAGGGCCAGAAGGAGCTCGGGCAATGACACTTGTCTTTGGAACGGAAAGCGAACATCATCAAAGAGGAACGCGCGGTAAATCCGTCTTTGGTCTATGAGCCTATGCCGTGTCTGTGCCGGGCCGATGATGAGCGATCTGACAAACCGCATCTGGGACATGAAATACCGCCTCAAGGCCGCTGATGGCACGCCCATCGATGCGACCCCGGCACAGAGCCTCGCGCGTGTAGCCTGGGCGGTCGCCCAGGCCGAGTTGCCGGGGCAGCGCGCGCACTGGGCGAAGCGTTTTGCCGAGGCCCTCGCCAGCCATCGCTTCCTGCCCGCCGGGCGCATCCTCGCCGGTGCCGGCACTGGGCGCCAGGTCACGTTGTTCAACTGCTTCGTGATGGGGCGCATTGACGACGATATGGGGGCGATCTTCAGCCATCTGCGCGAGGCGGCGCTGACCATGCAGCAAGGCGGCGGGATCGGGTATGATTTTTCGACGCTACGACCCAAAGGCGCCCCGGTGCGCGGGGTGGGTGCCGATGCCTCCGGCCCGGTGTCGTTCATGGAGGTGTGGGACGCGATGTGTCGCACCATCATGAGCGCGGGATCCCGGCGCGGGGCGATGATGGCGACCCTCGCCTGCAGTCACCCCGATATCGAGGACTTCATCGCCGCCAAGCGCAAGCCGGGCAGGCTCGCTATGTTCAATCTTTCGGTGCTGGTCAGCGATGCCTTCCTCGAAGCGGTCAAGGCGGATGAGGAGTGGTCTCTCGAGTTCGACGGCCGGGTCTACAAAACCCTGCGCGCGCGCGAGCTTTGGGATCGCATCATGCGCGCCACCTATGACTATGCCGAGCCCGGGGTGATTTTCATCGATCGCATCAATGCGATGAACAATCTTGCCTATTGCGAGAGCATCCATGCCACCAATCCTTGTCTGACTGCCGACAGCTGGATCCATACGAGCGAAGGTCCACGCCAAATTGGCGAACTGACGGGCGTGCCGTTCAAGGCCGTTGCTGCTGGTGGGGTGTGGCCCTGCGACGGGCGTGGCTTCTTTGCCCGCGGCACAAAGCCAGTCTATTGCCTTGCGACGCGTGAAGGCTATCAGCTGCGCCTCACCGCAGATCACCTCCTGCGTAAGGTGGTAGCGCGCAATCCCTGGGCCGTCAGCTGGCAATGGCAGCCGGCCGGATCGCTCAGCCCTGGCGACGAAATCCTGCTGCAGGATCACCGGGATAGTCCGCTATGGGGCGAAGGGGGCGAAGAGGATGAGGCCGAAGGCTATCTGCTTGGCCTGTTGCAGGGCGATGGGGCGTGCACCGCTGATGTCTTGGGTCTCAGTGCCTGCGCACAGCGCCAGAGCTTGGCTGCGGTCGCGCCGGCGCCAAGCGTTCCGCAGCTGCTGCTGGCTGCGCAAGCCGCGGTCCATGCGCTTGGTGGAGAGATCTGCTGTCAGGATTTGCACTTTGACGGTGGCAGCGGGCGGTGGCATCTTGGCGTTACTGGCCTTGAGGGGCTTGCCCGCAAGCATGGCCTGACGCTTCCCGCGCGCAGTATTACCGCTGCACTGGAACGCCGGTCGTCGCGCTTTTATTGCGGCTTTCTGCGCGGCCTCTTCGATGCCGCCGCGGATTTGGAGACAGCTTTGCCCGCAGGTCCGCGTCTCAGCCTTCGCGCTGACGCGCCAGATGAGCTGCGTGCAGTACAGCGCATGCTGCTGCGACTGGGAATGGTAGCGACGCTGTCGTCGCATCGGCACGGCCCTGCGCCTGGCTACGAGCTTGCGCTAACCGGCGCCAGCCTTGCGCGTTTTGCTGACACTATCGGCCTCAGTGATCGCGGCAGTGCTCTGAGGCTGAAGGCCGCGCGTACCCGGCGCGCCGTTACGGCCTGCGCCGAACCCTTCATCGCCACGGTTGCGCAGCTGGAGGCGCAAGGTGAAGAAGCCGTGTTTGATGCGGCGATACCGGGCCTCAACGCCTTCGATGCCAATGGCTTTTGGGCGCATAACTGCGGCGAACAACCGCTGCCGGCCTATGGTGCCTGCCTGCTGGGTTCGATCAATCTGGCGCAACTGGTCACCAATCCCTTCAGTGACGATGCAAGGCTTGATGTCGAGGAACTTGCGACATTGACCCGTACGGCAGTTCGCTTTCTCGATAATGTGATCGATATCTCGCGCTTTCCGCTTCCGGCGCAGGAGGCAGAAGCCTTTGCCAAACGCCGTATTGGCCTTGGCATTACCGGTCTTGCCGACGCCCTGATCTTCTGCCGGCTGACCTATGGCGGGGCCGAGAGCCTAGAGCACATTGGCCATTGGCTTCAGGTTCTGCGCAATGCTGCCTATGATGCCTCGGCCGAGCTTGCTGCCGAAAAAGGCGCGTTTGCGCTGTTTGATCGCGAGGCCATGCTGAAGCGGCCCAACATCGCCGCGCTGCCTGAAGCCATTCGCGACAAGATTGCCCGCCATGGCTTGCGCAATGGCCTTTTGACCTCAATCGCACCCACCGGCACTATTTCGCTGTTCGCCGGCAATGTCTCCAGCGGCATCGAACCGGTCTTTGCCTATTCCTATACGCGCAAAGTACTTCTGGCCGACGGCAGCCGCAGCGACGAGGTTGTCAGCGACTACGCCTACCGTCTTTTCCGTGCCCGCTTTGGCGAGGATGCAGTTCTTCCGGATTATTTCGTCAACGCGCAGAATCTGGCTCCTGAAGCTCATCTGCAGGTCCAGGCTGTCGCCCAGCGCTACATCGACTCTTCCATTTCCAAAACCATCAATGTCCCAGAAACCACCGATTTTGCAGCGTTCAAGGACATTTATCTGCGCGCCTATGCGCTGGGATGCAAGGGCTGCACCACTTACCGCCCCAATGCCGTGACCGGTTCGGTGCTGAGCGTTTCAGCGCCGCCAGCTGGCACCGACACCGCCGGTAC
>JAKAVI010000037.1 GCA_021817355.1 Pseudomonadota bacterium
AGGCCCAGCTGCTGCTTGAGCCAGATATAGCTCAAGGCCCACATTTCTGCGGCCTGGCGGTGGTCGGCGGCTCCGGCATGACCGCCATCGGTGTTCTCGTAAAACCAGACATGATGGCCTTGTGCCAGCATGCGCGCAGCCAGCTTGCGGGCATGCGCTGGCGTCACCCGGTCATCGGAGGTGGCGGTAAGCAGAAACAGCGGTGGATATCGCCCCTTGCTGTGAACGTTCTGGTAGGGCGAATACCCTGCAATGACCGGGCGCAGCTGCGGATCGGCCGGATCGCCATATTCGGCTTCCCATGAGGCACCCGCTCCGATCCGCATATACGCCAGCATGTCCGTCAATGGCACCTGACAGACCACTGCACCGAGTAGTTCAGGATGCTGGGTCATGAGCGTGGCGACAAGCAGCCCGCCGTTGGAGCCACCCATTGCCCCCAGCTGCTCCGCCCGGCAAAATCCGCGGGCGACGAGATCGCGCGCCACAGCAGCAAAATCATCGAACGCGCGTTGCCGGTTGGCCTTGCGTGCTGCGTCGTGCCAGGCGGGCCCGAACTCGCCTCCACCGCGGATGTTGGCCACGACGTAATTGCCGCCCTCGCTGAGCCAGAGCATCCCCGCCAAGGCCGAATAGGCCGGCAACAGTGCAACCTCAAAGCCGCCATAGCCATAAAGGATGGTCGGACGGGGTGCGGTCTGCGTACGCGCACGGGTCACGAAGTAGGGCACCATCGTGCCATCCGCCGAGCGGGTCTCGAATTGTTCTGTCACAAGTGCGGTGGCGTCAAAGCGCGCCGGGAGGGATTTCAGGGGCTGCGGGGCACCCTGAGCATCACAGCCAAAAAGCGTGGGCGGTACGAGATAGGACTCGTATAGCAGATGCACACTCTGGCCGAGCCTGTCGGCACTGACGATCCGCACCGTGCCGCCGTCGGGCAGAGAGATCTGCGCCTGGCGCCAACCGTTTTGATCACAGTCCAGGCGCAGGACCCTGCCCTGCACATTTTCGAGCCTGCAGACGTAGAGTGCGTCAGCGCTGGCGCAAACCTCGGCCAGAGCCGTCCGTGACCCGGGAGCCTCCAGGAGCGTGATCTCACCAAGAAGTGCAGAACGGTTCTGCGCCTCCAGGCGCACGCCGATGAGAGCTCCTTGCGGGTAAAGCTCGCTGCCACGCTGCCAGGCCTCGCGCAGCTTGACGATGAGCCAGCCTTTGAACAGGGCTTCAAGTTCCGCGGCGGCCGGCAGCGGCAGCCTGTGGGTGGCAAGGTTGGTATCGATCAGATAATATTCGTTCTCAAAAAACGATGTCGCGCGCACGATCATTGCCACCGTGGTCTGTGCGGTATGAAAAACCAGGGGCGCGACCAGAACATCCTCATCTGTGCCCGCATAGATGACATGGCTTCGTTCAGGATCGAGGCCGCGACGCCACAATTTGACGATGCGCGGATAACCCGATCGCGTCAGCGAACCCTGACCACATTCGCTAGCAAAGAGGACAGTTTCGTCATCGAGATAGGCCACTGTGCTTTTGGCTTCAGGCAAAGTGAACCCCGGGTTAAGAAAAACGCGGGCATCAAGGTCAAACTCACGCACCACCACACTGTCGCCGCCGCCCCGCGACAGGCTGAGCAGGGCCCGTTTCCCCCCCGGCGCCAGCGTGGCGCCCTTGAACAGCCAGTTTTCCTGCTCGCCGGCGGCAAGTGCATCGAGATCGAGCAACACCTGCCAGGAAGGCACCGGCCGCACATAGTCTGCGGTTTTGGTCCGCCGCCAGAGGCCACGGGGATGGTCGTGATCCTGCCAGAAATTATAGGCCTCGCCGCCCTCAAGGTCTGCCAGGGCAATGCGATCGGGTGCATCGAGCACGGCCAGAGCACGCGCGTAATGGTCACGGTAGCAGGCTAAACCTGTCAGCGCGCCGAGTGTCCGTGCATTCTGAGCGCGCACCCAGTCAAGCGCGCGCCGGCCTTGGATCTCTTCAAGCCAGACCCATTCGTCTGCCACGTCACGCATATCCACCGCGACCGCCACCTCCGCCCGGGCTTGTCGCCCCTTCAATTAAGCCGGTCAAGATCTAGCGAGAACCCGGGCGAGCCTCTATAAGCTCGGCCATGACGGCATTCTTCAAAATGCATGGCCTCGGCAATGACTTCGTCGTGTTCGATGCCCGGCACGGGCCCCTGTCCCTGTCCACGGGGCAGGTACGCGCCATCGCTGATCGACATACAGGCATTGGTTGCGATCAGGTGATTGTGATCGATATGACCGCGCACGCGCACGCCGCCATGCGCATTTTCAATGCCGATGGCGGTGAGGTAGAGAGCTGCGGCAATGCGGCACGCTGTGTCGGTGCCCTGTTGCTGGCCGAGGGGCAGCAGTCAAGCCTTCGTCTCGATACGGCTGGCGGCCCACTCCTGTGCATGGCTGGAACCGGTAACGACATTGCCGTGGACATGGGAGTGCCGCGCCTGGACTGGCGGGACATTCCCCTCGCTCGGGACTGCGATACGCAGAACCTGGTTCTGGAGGTCGCAGGGCAGCGATTGAAGGCTCACGCCGTTTCCATGGGCAATCCACATTGCGTCCTGTTCGTTGACGATGCGAAAGGCGCAGCAGTGAGCGAGCTTGGGCCTCTGATTGAGCACCACCCTGTGTTCCCGGCGCGCACCAATGTCGAGTTCGTGCAGGTGATTTCGCGCACGCTCCTGCGCATGCGGGTGTGGGAGCGCGGCGTCGGAATAACCCGGGCCTGCGGCACCGGAGCCTGCGCCAGTGCCGTTGCAGCAGCGCGTGCAGCGCTGGCCGAACGCGATCTCGATATCGAGCTGGATGGCGGACGCCTTCATATCCACTGGCGCAAGGATGACCACGTCATCATGAGCGGCCCCGTATGTCTCGTTTATTCCGGCGAGATTGCGCTTGAGGCGCTGTCATGAGTAAGGAGTCCCGCACCAATCAGATTGTCAGTTTTGGTTGCCGCCTCAACACCTACGAAACAGAAGTTATGCGCCGCCACGCTGATGATCGTGGGCTTGATGGCGCCATCATTTTCAATACCTGTGCGGTAACGGCCGAAGCCGTACGCCAGTCGCAGCAGGCCATCCGCAAGGCACGACGCGAACATCCCGAGGCCAAGATCATCGTCACCGGCTGTGCGGCACAAATCGAGCCAGAACGCTTTGCGGCGATGCAGGAAGTCGACGTCGTCCTTGGCAATAACGAGAAGCTGCAGCAGGCCTCCTACGATTTTGGTGTGGCTGAACGTGTGCGGGTGAATGACATCATGAGCGTCCGCGAAACTGCGGCGCAATTTGTGGACAGCTTCAAGGATCGTGCGCGCGCCTTTGTCCAGATCCAAAATGGCTGCGATCACCGCTGCACTTTCTGTGTCATACCCTTTGGCCGGGGCAATTCACGCAGCGTCGGCATAGGTGAGGTTATACTCCAGACGGAACAGCTGGTGGAAAGCGGCTTCGCGGAAGTTGTGCTGACCGGGGTCGATCTGACCGCATATGGCACTGACCTGCCGGGTGAACCCACCCTTGGCCAGCTGGTCCGCAAGCTGCTCGCGCGGGTTCCCAAGCTGCGCCGATTGCGACTGTCCTCGCTCGATGCCATTGAGGTCGATGAGGCTCTCTGGCAGGCCATCGCCGAGGAAGATCGGCTGATGCCGCATTTTCACCTCTCGGTACAGGCCGGAGATGATCTCATTCTCAAGCGCATGAAGCGGCGTCATTTGCGCCATCACACCATCGCCTTTTGCGATCGCGTCCGAAGGCTTCGGCCGGATGCTGTCTTTGGTGCCGACCTGATCGCAGGCTTTCCAACTGAAAGTGCAGACATGGCCGCCAATACCCGCGCCCTTGTCGAAGACGCCGGGCTTACCTATCTGCATGTCTTTCCGTTCAGCCCAAGACCGGGGACGCCGGCTGCCCGCATGCCCCAACTCGCCAAACCACTCATCAAGGAGAGAGCCGCGGCCCTGCGCGCGCTTGGCGAACAGATGCAGGCGAAACATTTTGCGCGCCTTTTAGGCAGCCAGCAGGAGATTCTCGTCGAGCGTTCGGGCAGAGGACGCACGCGCTGTTTTTCTCCGGTCGCCTTTGCTGGCGACGCCAAACCTGGAACCTTCCTGACGGTGACGATATCTGCCCATAACCGTGATCATGTGACAGGCATTCAGTGAGAACATTCGGAGAAGCCCCGCCACCACCCAGCTGGATGGACCGGCTCAAGAGTGGCCTTTCGCGTTCAACCGGCTCGCTGGGCGAAAGCCTGAGCGGCGTCTTCACCAAGTCCCGGCTTGATGCGCAAACCGTGGCGGAACTTGAAGAGGCGCTGATCAGCGCCGATCTGGGTGCAGATCTGGCCGGCAGGCTTGCTGCGGCAGTGGCCAAGGGGCGCTACGACCGGGAGATTTCCGAAGCCGAGCTGCGACGCGTGCTAGCCGACGAAATCGCCAAGATCCTCGCCCCGGTTGAAAAGCCGCTGCGTGTCGAAGCCGACCGGGCGCCTTTCGTCATCCTCGTCGCCGGCGTCAATGGTACCGGAAAGACCACGACCATCGGCAAGCTCGCCAAGCGGCTGGGTGAAGAGGGCGCGCAGGTGGTCCTGGCGGCTGGCGATACCTTTCGTGCGGCCGCGATCGAACAATTGCAGGTGTGGGGTAACCGTACCGGTGCCGAAGTGGTCGCGCGTGCTGCCGGCGCCGACGCGGCCGGCCTGGCATTCGATGCCATCCAGCGGGCCAGACAAAAGGGCGCGGATGTGGTGCTGATCGATACGGCCGGCCGCTTGCAAAACAAGGCCGGGCTGATGGCCGAGTTGGAAAAAATCGTCCGCGTGATCAAAAAGCTGGACGCCAGCGCACCCCATGCGGTGCTTCTCGTCCTCGACGCCACCACCGGACAGAATGCGCTGTCCCAGGTTGAGGCCTTCAAGGCCAAGGTACCGCTCACCGGCCTCATCATGACCAAACTGGATGGCACGGCCAAAGGCGGCATTCTCGTTGCTCTGGCCGACCGCTTTGCCGTTCCGGTCCACTTTATTGGCGTTGGCGAGGCCGCGGAGGATCTACAGCCGTTTTCCGCCAAGGCCTTCGCTGATGCCCTGACAGGCGCAAAATGAGCAACAGCGAACCATCTGAAAACCCCAGCCCCGCTGCCCCGCGCATGCCCCTGGCGCGGCTCTTGAGCGATCTGGGGCCATTGATCTTGTTTTTTGTCGCCTACAAGTTTGCCGGCATCTTTGTTGCCACCGCAACATTCATGGTGACCACGGTTCTTTCCCTTGGCCTTATCTGGTGGCGGGAAAGGAAAATCGCAGTGATGCCATTATTCACCGCGGTGCTGGTACTGATCTTTGGCTCCTTGACCCTGATTTTCAAGGACGCCACCTTCATCAAGATGAAGCCAACAATACTTTATGCCTTTTTTGGACTTTTTTTGTTGGGCGGTCTCAAATTTGAACGTCATTTCTTGCGCATGGTATTTGCGCAGGCATTCGAACTGGACGAAGCCGGGTGGCGAGCATTGACCTGGCGTTGGGGATTATTCTTTATGGTCCTCGCAGGCCTCAATGAAGCGGTCTGGCGCAATACTTCAACCGCGGTGTGGGTGGACTTCAAGGTCTTTGCGATCATGCCTCTCATTTTTATCTTCGCGATCGCACAGACCCCACTGGTACTGCGTCACCAGATTGTGAAGGACACCCCTAGGTCGGATTCGTGAACGGAGCAAAAACGGCGCGGCCTTGGACCGCGTGCCAATGCTCAAGCGCCCAGCGTACGCTTGGAAAGGCAAGTTCAGCCCAGGGTATGTCCGTCCATAAAAAGAGCCGCGTATCGAGGCTTTCAGGACCAGGCGCGAACTGGGGACGATCCAGCTGCGCGCGATAGAAGAGCTGGACCTGGCTGATGTGAGGAACCGAATAGACACCGAGCAATGCATCGATCAAGATCTGGCAGCAGGCTTCTTCGCGTGCCTCGCGCAGTGCGCCCTCTTGCGGCGTCTCGTGTTCCTCAAGAAAACCTGCAGGCAAGGTCCAGTAGCCATGGCGAGGGGCAATTGCACGCCGGCACAGCAGGATTTGATCCTGATAGGTAACGACCGCACCAACGACAATTTTGGGATTGGTATAATGAATATGGCCGCATTGGCCGCATACATCGCGCTCATGCGTATCACCCTGAGGGACGCGCCGCACAAAGTGTGGCCCTTGCGCCACTAAAGAGGGAGACTTTTTGTTCATAGCCAACGCTCGCGCAATTGGGGACAATCTGCAAGCCGGTCTTGTGCGCGGAAAAGTTTTTGCGTGTGTGACTGTTGTGATTCGCCCGTTCTCTCGTCTAATGTTCGGCCGCCAAAAGGGGGCGCGAGACAGCAACGCCATAATTCTCGTGGGGACGGCCGCTGTCAGTTCGCGTTTGGAAAACAGTCGGGGCGCCGGCGAATTGAGGACGCAGGGGATTGCTGATGATCGCCAAGGCACAGCGCAAGTCGAACGGCCATCTGGATTTTTCCGAGGCGCCGTCTCACCTGATGCGCCGCTGCCAGCAATTTTATGGTGACCTCTACGCGCGGGAGTACGGCACACGCGAGCTGACCAAGCAGCAATTCACCGTGCTTGCTGCGCTCGAACACCATGAGGGTGTCAGCCAGACCGCACTTGTGGAAATGACCGGCATCGACCGTTCGACGCTGGCCGAAATGGTCCGCCGGATGCTTGAAAAGGGGCTCATTTCGCGTCAGCGAACCGAGGAAGATCAACGCGCCAACGCCGTTGCCATCACAACCACTGGACGCAAGTCATTGCGCGGAGCAAGAGCAGCAGCGGACCGAGCCGAAAAGGCGCTGCTGGAAGTTCTGCCAGCCGCCGAACGTCCCCGTTTCGTCAAGATGCTGGCGGCGATCGCCGCGGCTGCCGAAGAGCGCAGTATTGAGACCTCAGCCAAGCTGCGGCGCAAGACCTCGTCACGCAAACGCCTGCCCTGACGGCTTCAGACGACGAGATCCACCATGACGCCAAGTCCACGCGCCGAGGTTCTCGGTGCAACCGGTGCGGCTTGCTGCTGAGGTGTCTGCGACGTGTCGACGGGCGCAGGTGTAAACCCTTCGGGAACAAAGCGCGTTGCCGCTTTGGCCTGGGCACCGCTGCGAGGCGGGGCACCGGACTGCTGTGCGGCAAGCAAGGTGGCAGCACTGATCTGCATGGCCGCCAGGATGCAGGCAACATGGTTAGGGAAAAGTTACGTCCCCTGGGCGTTACGGATGACCGGCAGCAGCTGCCTTTGAATGATCCCTGGGGTAAGCGGCCCCTGGTAACGCAGCAGAACGATGCCGCGGCCATTGACCACAAAGGTCTCCGGCACCCCGGTAATGCCCCAGTCAATGCCGACGCGGCCTGCTTCGTCAACGTCCAGACGGCTGAATGGATTGCCGTTGTGGGCAAGGAATTTACGCGTCTGGGCCGGCAGGTCCTTGTAGGCAACACCATAAAGACGCACGCCCCCGATTGCAGTGATAAGAGGCAGCACCGGCGCTTCCTGGCGGCAGGGCACACACCAGGAGGCGAAGAAATTCACCACTGTGACATGGCCTTCGGCCAGATTTGCCGGTGTGAAACCAGGCACCGCCCCACCCAGCGCGGGCATGGTGTCACGCGGTACCGGCTTATTGAGCAAAACCGAGGGCAGGTCCATCGGCGGCGGAGCAAGCAATCCTCTGAAGAGGAAGTAGGCAACGCCGGCAAAAATCAGCACTGGCAGCACGTAAAGCAGCCGCCTCATGGCTCCTCTCCCTTCATCTCTTCTTCCAGGAGTGCCAGCTTACGACTTGCTTGCCGAAATTCATGCAAGGTCCAGAAGGCCATCCCGCCGAGACCAAGCAGGCTGATGCCGTAAGCGGGCCACACATAGGCAGCATAACCGCCCATCTCAAGGTAGGTCATGATGCTCATGCCGTCCCCATTCGCAGTTGCAAGGTACGGGCTCTGCGCGCCAGGATTTCAGTTCGGATCCGTACCATCCACAAGGCCAGGAAGAGAAATGTATAGCCAAAAGCCATCAGGAACAGCGGCCACAGGAACACCGGTGCGATGAGCGGACCGCCCTTCACAAAGATGCTTTCGCCCTGATGCAGCGTATTCCACCAGTCTACCGAATATTTGATGATCGGCAAATTGACAGCACCCACGAGGGCCAGGATCGCGCAGGCACGTGCAGCGCGGGTCTCATCTTCAATCGCAGTCCACAGCGCCATATAGCCGAGGTAAAGGAAAAACAGGATCAGGAAGGACGTCAGCCGCGCATCCCAGACCCAGTAGGCGCCCCACATCGGCTTGCCCCACAGCGATCCGGTAATCAGTGCCAACGCCGTGAACACTGCCCCCAATGGGGCCGCGGCCTTGGCCGCTGCGTCGGCAAGGGGGTGGCGGTTTACCAGTCCGAACAGGCTTGCAACCGCCATCGCAGCATAGGCCATCATTCCCACCCAGGCCGCAGGAACATGAATGAACATGATCTTGACGGTCTGTCCCTGCTGATAATCTGGAGGCACGCGGAACAGGCCAATGAAGAGCCCCGCCCCCAGACACAGAATAGCAAGGGTCCAGAACCACGGCAGCAACGCTGCCGAAAAGCGCATGAACCGTTTGGGATTTGCCAGTTCGAATATGTTCATCGGTCTGAGATGCCCTGTTCGCGGCCGCAGGAAAAGGCGGCCTATGGTCCCACGAGTTGCTATCCGGCGAGATTGAGCCGAACCGCGGCCGCAGCAGCAAAAGGCGCCAGGCACACGGCGGCAAGTGAAAAGGCGGAGAGGAGCCAGATCGCGCCATTGTCGAGCCCGTTCAGGGCGGCACTGACCACACCCGCCCCGAAAATGACCACCGGGCTGAGGAGCGGGAGCACCAGAAGCGGCAGGATCAGTCCTCCACGGCGAATGCTGATGGTCAATCCCGCCCCGATCGCCCCGATGGCACTGACCGCCGGGGTGCCAATGGCGAGTGAAACAAGGAGCGGCACATAGCCGGCCGCAGGCAGATCAAACAGCAGCGCGAGCAGAGGCGAGAGTACCGTCAGGGGCAGCCCGGTCGTCAGCCAGTGCGCAATAATCTTTGCCGTTGCCGAAGTCTCCAGCGTCATCGGAGCCAAGGCGATCTGATCGAGGCTGCCATCCTCATAATCGGCCTGAAACAGCCGGTCGAGCGACAGAAGCGCTGCCAGTATGGCCGCAACCCACAGCACTCCTCCGGCGATACGCCCAAGCAGTTTCAGGTCTGCTCCGATGCCAAGGGGCACCAATACCGCCACCGCCGCGAAAAACGCCAACGCCAGGCTCGCCCCACCTCCGGCACGGGTGGCCAGCCGCAGATCGCGATACAGAAGTGCCCGAAACCCCCTCATGCCGCGCCCAGTTCCAGGCGGGCGCAGTCAAGCCCGAGCGCTTCATGGGTGGCTGCAATCACCAGTCCGCCGTCACGGCAATGCGCACTGACAAGGCCAGCGACCATCGCCTTGCCGCGCACGTCAAGGGCGGCAAGGGGCTCATCCAGGAGCCATACCGGGCGACGGCTGACAAGGAGGCGGGCCAGTGCCAGACGCCGGCGCATGCCGGCCGAAAGATACTGCCCTGGCAGATCGCGTGCCCGCGTCAGTCCCACCTCATCCAGAAGACCGCGCAGATCGGCCCCTCCCTGGCCGTAAAGCCGGGCGTAGAAGGCCAGATTTTCGAGCACGCTGAGCTGTGGCTTGATCCCATCTTGATGCCCCAGCCAGCCGACGAGATGGGCCCGCTCATCACCGTCGAGGCGGCTGTCATCGGTCATGGTCAGCTCGATGCGGCCGGCAAAGGCCGGAAGAAAACCGGCCAGCACGCGCAAGAGGCTGGTCTTGCCCGCCCCGTTCGGGCCTTCCAGGGACAGAACTTCCCCGGCAGACACGCCAAAGCCCAGCCGCCGAAACACAGCGCGCCCACCGCGCACGACGGCGAGGTCCGAGACGGTCAGGGTCGAAACGCGTCGTGTATCCATGAGCCTGTCATAGCGGCGTTCGCAGTACTTGTCCCCGCCCGTTTAATACATGTGTTGGCCGCCATTGATCGACAATGTCGAGCCGGTGATGAACCCGGCGTCGTCGGCGACCAGAAACTGGACACCACGGGCGATCTCATCGGCCTTTCCAAGACGCCCCACCGGGATACGGGCCACGATCTTCTCGAGCACATTCGCCTGAACTGCCGCAACCATATCGGTGTCGATATAGCCTGGAGCAATGG
>JAKAVI010000300.1 GCA_021817355.1 Pseudomonadota bacterium
CGCGTTTGAAACGGCGCGCAAAGTCGCCCGTCTCGAAGGCATTCCAGTGGGAATTTCCTCTGGCGCGGCGATCGCCGGCGCCCTCGAAGTGGGCGGCCGCCCCGGCATGGAGGGAAAGACCGTGGTGGCGATCATTCCTTCCTTTGCAGAACGTTATCTGTCGACCGCACTGTTCGAAGGTCTCTGAGCGCCCAGACAGTGTCGACCTGCGGGTTAGGACATCTTGCGCCACGGCAAAGCGCGCAGGAAACGCAAAGGCGACGACAGCCCCTCACCGCTCCACCTGCCTCACCCATGTGGCGGGGCATAGTGGTGCGCCTTGCTGCGTTCACCCGGGCAGGGATCTTGCGGGTTTTACGGGAAGGAGATCAGGCGCGCGAGCCGATCAGGCCTGTCCGTGCAGAGCGCATCAAGCCCGGTCAGACGGGCGAGGTCGGCGGGTTCATTGACGGTCCAAGCACCCAGCTTGAGCCCAAGGGCACGCGCCTGCTCCAGACATACCGGCGTGACATCACGGTGTTGCGCAAACCAGCCTTCGGCACCGGCCTTTCGGATATGGGCAAGGGTGGCTGCATCTACCGTGCCTGCTTGGGTCGTAAACCAGCAGCGCACCTTTGGGGCATGCGTCAGGACATAGCTGAGCCCGCGCCAGTCGAAGCCTACAACAATGCTACGCTCAAGATAATCGTGACGGCGAAGAACCGCGAGCGTGGCCTCGGCGAGGGCTTCGGCGGATCCTGAAACCGACGGCTCGATGGCGGTGGTTTTGAGCTCGACAAAGAGCCAGAAGTCATCCCCCGCCACCGCGGCAATCACCTCCGCCAAGGTTGGAATGCGCTCGCCATCTTGCCAGTGCACGTTTTGGTGTGCCCGTGCGTAGCGGCTTGTGGGGTCTGCGCGCCCGATGTCGTAGCGCTGAAGCTGTGCCAGCGTAAGCTCCTTGACGAGCGGCGGCGGCCCCTGGATCCAGCGTCCGTCCTGGTCACGGCACAGTGCCGGATTTAGACGGAAATCATGCACCACCACCACCTCTCCGTCCTTCGAAAGCTGAACATCGAGCTCGACGCCATCACAGCCTTGCGCGCGCGCGGCCCTAAAGGCCGCGAGTGTATTTTCCGGCCGCAAGGCGGCACCACCCCGATGGGCAATGTTCCATACCATCAGTTGGGCCGACGGTTTTTGCCAATGAACCCGAACATGTGTCCGGCGACGTTGCGCATCTGGATTTCCTCAGAGCCTTCGGTGATGCGGTAGCGTCGATGGTGACGGTAGATATGCTCGAATGGCTTATGCCGCGAATAGCCGATGCCACCATGAACCTGGATAGCCTGATCAGCAGCTTCGCACACCAGCCGGTTCGCCCGGTAATTGCACATCGACACCTTGTCAGAGAGATAGAGCTGGATCTGTGGCCCGCTCATCCGGTCCATGTCCCAGGCCGTCCGATAGATCAGCCAGCGTACCATTTCGCATTCGGTATTGAGTTCGACGAGCGGAAACTGAATCGCCTGGTTGCGTGACAAGGGCTTGCCGAAGGGCTTGCGGGCATTGGCGTAGTCGACGCTCTCATTGATGCAGTATTGCGCCGCACCTACACCGGACGCCGCCTGGCGGATGCGGTTCTCATGCAGGAAATGACGGGCAAGCCGCAGACCATCCCCCTCGGGGCCAAACAGGGCCTCATCCGGCACCCAGACATTCGTGAAGCTGACCCGGGCATGATCTGTCGGCATATTGAAGGTCCAATAATATTGCTCGATTTTAACTCCTGGGGCGTCCATCGGCACCAGGAAGCAGGTAATGCCGCGCGCATCACCATCGCTGCCGCCGGTACGGGCGAACACCATGTCATGGCTGGCGATGTGCACCCCTGTGTTCCACATCTTCTGGCCATTGATGCGCCAGCCATTGCCGTCGCGAACCGCCCGTGTTTCGAGCCAGGTCGCATCTGAACCATGGTCAGGCTCGGTGAGACCGAAGGCGCACTTTATTTTGCCCTCGAGCGAGCCCTTGAGATAGAGCTCCTTCTGTGCCTCGGTGCCAAAGTCGCGGAACATCAGTATCTGCGGAAAATTGCCGACGATCGAGGATTCGTTCTGCAGATCGTTGTGCAGGCCAAGTCCTTTGGCCGCCAGGTGTTCGCGGATGATTGCCATGGCAAGATTGCCGATGTTTTTGCCACCATATTCGGTTGGCAGCGCCAGGCGCAGAAATCCCGCCCGATCGGCCCTGCGCCGCATTTCGGCGAGCAGCGCTTCCCATTCCGGTCGTGGCAGGCCGTCATTTTCGAAATCAGTACGCGCCCATTCGCGACGGTGATCGAAAAAGCGCTCATTGTCGCTTTCCCCTTGCAGGGGCTTGATTTCACGTTCGATGAAAGCATCGAGCTGGCTCAGGAGCTCTGTGATCTCAGGCGGGGTTGAAAATTCCATAATGCTTGCCTTTCAAAAGCGTGCACCAAAACTCTAGGCACGGAACAACCACAGGGCCAAGTGAGGACAGAGCCCAGCACGGTGCGCAAGACGCAGGCGCCCGATGCGTGCATGATGGTGCATGTGGCCGATCGGACACGCCGAACCGTGCGCGTGTGTCCCAAGACTGTCGCACAATTGACATCGTTAAGGCTAAGGCGTACCCGAACAGAATGACCTAGCGGAAGCTGGGCATCGCGTTTTGAGCGGAGTGTGGTGATGAGCTGTGCATCTTTGCACCGGTGCAGCCCCAACGGTCTGACTGGCCAGCGCTTTCTTACCATCTCCGCTCGCGAGGAGAACGTGACCTGAACCGTCATAGGTTCTGACACCCCCTCCCTCCCGAGCCCCTATCGGCGCTGTGGAGGGTCCCTGCTCTCTTCGCCATTAGGGTCCGGACCGCTTGTCCGCAGAAGGCCCGTATCATGTCCGAATACATTGACGCCGAGTTCGGCCCGATCGCCACCCAGCCGGTGCACGCCAGAGGACTTAGAGGCTGGATCGAAGAAGCGCGGGCGCTGCTCAAGCTAGCTGTGCCGCTGATCTTCACCCAGCTTGCGCAGATGGCCATCATGACGACCGACATCATCATGCTGGGGCGGCTCTCAAGTACCGCACTGGCGGCCGCGACCTTGGGCAATATCGTCTTTTTCTTCGCCTGGCTGCTTGGCCTTGGACCGGCTTCGGCTGTGTCGCCCATGATCGCCCAGCTGATCGGCGCTCGCCCCGGAGACCGCGCCGGTGTCCGGCACATCGCCCGGATGGGACTGTGGGCGGTGCTTTTGGTCAGCCTGCCGCTGATGGGTCTGCTGTGGTTCACCCGCCCGCTGCTCATCGCCCTCGACCAGCAACCAGACCTCGCCATGGCGGCCGGCACATTTACCGCAGCTTTGTGCTTCGGGCTTCCAGCCTCGCTCGGCTATCAGGTGCTGCGCGGCTTTGCCACCGCGCTCGGCAAACCGACCGCGCCCTTGATCGTGATGCTCAGCGCGATCGGCTTCAACGCGCTTGGCGACTACACGCTGATCTTTGGCCATTTCGGATTTCCGAAGCTTGGCATCATTGGCTCGGGCACAGCAAGCGCGCTCAGTTTCACCTTCATGTTCCTCTGCACGCTGGGTGTCATTCACATCACGCCGAGCCTGCGCAAATACCGTATCCTGCGCCGCTTTTGGCGACCACGCTGGTTCGAGCTCAATGAAATCTTTCGTTTGGGAATGCCGATTGGCCTGACCACCATCTTTGAAGCCATGATGTTCAATTCGGCGACATTGATGATGGGAACCTTTGGCGCGGTGAACCTCGCGGCCCATCAGATCGCGATCAATGTCCCCTCCATCACCTTCATGGTGCCGTTGGGGCTGGGCATGGCTGCCACGGTGCGGGTAGGAATGGCTGCCGGACGCAATGATTATCGCAGCGTGCGTCGCTCCGGCTACAGCGCCATGCTCATTGGCGGCTGCTTCATGGCGAGCATGGCCATGACGATCTACGCCTTTGCACCCCAGATCGCCGGCCTCTATCTGCGGGCATCGGCAAAGAACGCGGCCGTGATCCTGCGGGCCGCGAGCTTCTTGCATGTGGCGGCGCTGTTCCAGCTGGCCGACGGACAACAGGTGGTGATGGCGATGTCGTTGAGGGGTCTGAAAGATGCCCGCATGCCGATGGCGCTGGCTGCCGGCAGCTATTGGCTTGTGGGCTTTCCGCTTTGCCTTGGCCTCGGCTTTGGCCTTGGCCTCAAAGGGCTTGGCATCTGGTACGGGTTGGCCAGCGGCCTTGCCAGCGCCGCCATTTTGATGACCGCCCGCTTCATGCGGCTGGCGCGGCGGCGCCAGACGCCGCCAAGAGCGATGGCGCACCCCGGATAATAGGTCCCGGCAAGCAGATGAACCAGGACGTCAGGGGCAGTCTGGCGGCTCCAGCCGGCTGGAGCGCCCCCGCCCACGGCGTAGTTGCGACACGAACGCAACATCGATTGCAGGTGCGAAGACGCAGTTTCATCGAGCGTCAGGCACAACTGTGTAAAAGCCGTCACAAATACGCTTGGCTCCGGACGGATACGCGCTAAACTACAACTTGTGTGGCGCCACAGGCGTCTGACAGGGATTGCCAGGAAATTGCCAAGAAAATGATGAACCCGGTAGTCAAGATTGGCGGTGTGATCAGCGTTGCCCTCGCCGCGGGGCTTTGCGCCGCGCCGGCCTGCGCGAACACCTTCACCAGCGGTGCAGCAAAAATTGGCCCCTTTGCCCATGCGGATCAGACCGTTCCGGTTGTCGCACTGGGCGAAGAAATCGGTATCGCCTGTGATGCCCTTCAATATCGCGCTCCGGGCAATGATGTACGTGTCGTGCTCACCATCTCCGCGCCACCAAGCGCCAGCGCTGGCACCGGCTATCGCAAGGTGTTGGCCACCAATCAGCAGCTGAGCAAAGACGCGGTTCGCGTGCGCATCCCCAAGATCCCCGACCTTGTCAATCAAACCGTCAAGGTCGATGTCTACGTGGTCAGCGCCAAGGGCGCCCGCAATTGCCCGGCCGGGCGCATGCGCATTGCCGATGGGGCTGCAACCAAGCGTGGGCCTGATCACCGCTCCTGAGTTCAGTGAAGTGGACCAATCGCAAGAACCAGGAGCGCCAGAGCGGCGAGCCACAGCGCGACCTGCAGATGTCGAATGCGGAAGGATTGTGCGCGGGCAAAGCGCTCGATCGAATCCGCGTCAACCTTGACACCATCGCCGGCCAAACTTTGTGCGACGTTCTCAAGATTGGTGAGCACCGCAGGCAAATCACGGGCCAGACCGAGGAGTGCCTCCAGCGCAGTGCGGCCATCGCGCAGGATTGCGCGCGGGCCGATCTGATCGGCCATCCATTCGCCGACCACCGGGCGTGACGCTTCCCAGATGTCAAAATCCGGATCGAGGCTGCGCGCCACCCCTTCGACCACCACCATGGTTTTTTGCAGAAGGACAAGTTGGGGCTGCAGTTCCATGTCAAAGCGCCGCGTCGTCTCGAACAGCTGCTGCAGTAGTCTTGCCATCGAGACATCGCGCGCCTTGCGTCCGAAGATCGGCTCACCGATGGCCCGCAAGGCCTGGGCAAAATTTTCGATCGAATGCGTCTTGGGAACAAATCCTGCTTCGAAATGCACCCGCGCGACGCGGCGATAGTCACGAGCCAGAAAGCCCGCCAACGTTTCCGCCATGAAGCGGCGCATGGCGGCATCAAGGCGGCCCATGATGCCAAAATCAACCACCACCAGCCGCCCCTCGGCATCCACGAAAAGATTGCCCTGATGCAGATCAGCGTGAAAGAAGCCGTCGCAAAGAGCCTGGGTGAGAAAGCTGCGCACCACGGTGACCGCGATCAGCTTGGGATCATGGCCGGCGTCGAGCAAAGCCTGCTTGTCACCGACGCTGACGCCATCAATCCATTCGGTGGTCAGCACGCGGGTTGCCGTGCGGGACCAATCAACCGAAGGAACACGGAAATCAGGATCGTCCGCCATCTGATCGGCAAGCTCGGTTGCCGCCGCAGCCTCCATGCGCAGATCCAGTTCAAGCGCAACCGAGGCGGACAGTGTGCCAACCAGGGCGCCCAGCCGCAGACGTCGCGCCTCCTTGGACAGCGCCTCCGCCCATTTGGCGGCAAAGGCAAAGGCGCTCAGATCCCGGGCGAATTCCTCCTCGATACCGGGGCGCAAAATCTTGACGGCGACGGCGCACGGCGGCTCATCGGTGGTCTGGGCGCGATGCACCTGGGCGATCGAGGCCGCGGCAACTGCCGGCTCGAAGTTGCGGAAGACCTGAGCCATTGGCCGTCCCAGACCTGCCTCAAGCATCGCCTCCGCAATCTCAGTAGGGAACGGTGGCACCCGATCCTGCAAGTGCTTCAGCGCCGCACAGACATCGGCGCCAACAATGTCAGGCCGGGTCGCCAGGATCTGGCCCAGCTTGATATAAGCCGGCCCCAGCCGCTGCAGCGCCATGGCCAGCCGCACGCCCGGGGCCTCTCCCGCGGCAGGGGTACGACCGGCGCCCAAAAGCTGGCGTGCCAGACGCCAGCCGATGGACAATTGTCCGAGGTATTCGCGCGGCAGGAGCGCGTCATGGCGCGACAGCACCAGCATGGCGCGCATGAGACGCCCGAGATTGCGCAGGCTGCGGATCATATGCGCCAGGCCGAATGCATGGCGGCGATTCCGCCCATCAGGTTACGCACCTTCACCTGGCCGAGGCCGGCCTCCGCGATCATGCGGGCGAATTTGTCCTGGGCCGGAAATTTGCGGATGCTCTCTGCCAGGTAGCGATAGGAATCCGCATCCTGCGCGACCCAGTCGCCGAGTTTGGGCAATACCGAAAAGGAATAAAGTTCATATAGTGCATCCAGACCAGGCATCTGCACCTGCGAGAATTCCAGGCACAGAAAGCGTCCGCCCGGCCTCAGCACCCGCCGCGCCTCCGCCAGCGCCCGCGAGATGTGGGTGACGTTGCGGATCCCGAAGGCGATGGTATAGGCGTCCATCACGCCGTCGGCGACAGGAAGGGCCTCGGCATCACCGACCAGCCAGCTGATGTCCGGGTTGCTCTCTGCCAGCCGCTGCCGGCCCTCGCGCACCATGTCGGCGTTAATGTCGCAGACCGCGATGCGGGGCGCTCCACCAAAGCAGCTTGCCCGTTCGGCAATGCGCATGGCGATGTCGCCGGTGCCTCCGGCGACGTCAAGGACACGCATGCCCGGACGTGGATTGAGCCATTCGACGAAGGCATCCTTCCACAGCCGATGAACCCCGCCGCTCATCAAATCGTTCATCACGTCGTATTTGCGGGCAACGGACGAGAACACGCCGCGGACCAGCGCCGCTTTTTCGTGTTCGGGAACCTCGCGATAGCCGAACGAGGCGGTTTTGGGATCTTCTGTCATGGCGGCCGGACAATAGCCTCTCATCTGCAGCTGGGCTACCTTACTTACGCAACCCTATCCCGCTGCGCCATGCCCGAATTGCCCGAGGTCGAGACCGTATGCCGGGGCCTCAAGCCGGTCCTTGAGGGCCACCGCCTGACGGGGGTAAAGACCCGGCGCGGCGGACTGCGCATTCCCTTTCCACCAGGCTTTGTCCAGCACCTGACCGGTCGGCGCGTGTGCCAGCTACGCCGCCGTGCCAAATACATCCTGGCCGATCTCGACAATGGCCAGACCCTCGTCATCCATCTGGGCATGAGCGGGCGGATGACCGTCTATCGCGACGGCAGCGCCCTTATCCTTGACGGTCTGGAGGGCGAAAGCGTCGCAGCGCAGGACGGTCACGGTCCGCATGATCACGTCATTTTCTATACCGACGCACCGGCGCGCATCGTCTTTACCGATCATCGCCGTTTCGGGCTGATGACCTTGCTGGATACGGCCCATCTTGCCGAGCACCCCCTGTTTGAAGGGATCGGCCCGGAGCCCCTCGCGCAGAGCTTTACGCCGCAAAGCCTCAGCGCACGGATCAAGGGCAAGAAGACCTCGATCAAGTCTGCCCTTCTCGATCAGCGCGTCGTAGCCGGGCTTGGCAACATCTATGTGTGCGAATCGCTGTTCCGTGCGCAGATTTCACCTAAGCGCCTGGCCTCCCGCATTGCTGGCGCACGCGCCGAGCAACTTGTACCTGCGATCAAGCAGGTGTTGCGCGACGCCATCCTCGCCGGTGGCAGTTCGCTGCGGGATTACCGCCACTCCGACGGTCAGCTCGGCACCTTCCAGCACCATTTCGACGTCTATGGCCGCGAAGGCGAGCCCTGCCCCAGGCGCGGCTGCAGCGGCACCGTTCGGCGCATTGTTCAGGCTGGCCGTTCGAGCTTTTATTGTCCCAAGTGCCAGCGCTGAGGCTGTCCGTAGCGCGGCCCCGTCGCCTGGATCCGGCTTTCGACAAATAACGCTCGAAGAGGTACGCGCTTGACGGCGGAGACGCAGGCGGGCAAGCACGCTCTGGTTCAAACCATTTGCTCTGCGGCAAAGTGCGCACCATGGCCACACTACCTGTCACCTCATCCATTGCGCTCAGCGATGCTGAACTCGTCGAAAGTTTCGTGCTTGCCTCCGGCCCAGGCGGTCAGAATGTCAACAAGCTGGCAACAGCGGTAGAGCTGCGCTTCGATGTACGCCACTCGCCCTCCTTGAGCGAGGAGGTCCGCGCCCGACTGCTCGGGCTTGGCGGCCGACGCCTGACCAAGGACGGGGTTCTTGTGCTGCATGCCCAGCGCTTTCGCAGCCAGGAGCAAAACCGCGCCGACGCCCGCGAGCGATTGTTTGAACTGATCCGCCGGGCGAGCATCCCTCCTCGCCCCCGCAAGCCCACACGGCCGACCCGCGCAAGCAAGGAGCGCCGGCTGGAGGGCAAGAAGCAGCGCAGCGCACTCAAGCGCACCCGCTCGCGCCACAGCGACGACTGAGCGCTTGCCTTTCGCCGGCGGTCGCGCCACCCATGACCCGACCAAGGAGGTACCCCTATGGAATTGATCATCGCCACGCTCACGGACGGGGTCGGGCTCATCACGCTGAACCGTCCCAACGCGCTCAATGCCCTCAACAGCCAGCTTCTGGCCGAGCTTGTGACCCAGCTCGAAGCCTTCGATCGCGATCCGGCGGTGCGGGTCATGGTGTTGACCGGTTCTGAGAAGGCCTTTGCCGCCGGAGCCGACATCAAGGAAATGTCTGGCCAGTCCTACATGGACATGTACATGGCCAATTTCTTTGCCGACGCCGCAGATCGCATCGCCGCGATCCGCAAGCCCCTCATCGCCGCTGTGGCCGGCTATGCCCTTGGCGGAGGTTGTGAGCTGGCGATGTTGTGCGACTTCATTATTGCCGCGGACAATGCCAAGTTTGGCCAGCCTGAGATCAATCTGGGCGTGATGCCCGGCATCGGCGGTACCCAGAGGCTCACCCGCTTCGTGGGCAAGTCCAAGGCCATGGAGATGTGCCTCACCGGGCGCAACATGGACGCGGCCGAAGCCGAGAGGGCCGGGCTTGTATCCCGGGTGGTACCCACTGCCGCACTCATCTCCGAAGCCATGGCCGCTGCGGCCAAGATCGCAGCCCAGTCCCTGCCTATCACGATGATGACCAAGGAAACCATCAACCGGGCCTACGAGACCAGCCTTGCCGAAGGGGTGCGCTTCGAACGGCGTGTATTCCACGCCATGTTTGCCACCGAAGACCAAAAAGAGGGCATGGCGGCGTTTCGGGAAAAGCGGAAAGCGGCGTTCAAGGATCGCTGAAGATTGACGGGCGGGCGGGCAAAGGCTATATGCCCGCCCCTTACGAAGCCGAGCAGGACGCCCCATGCCGAATATCGATTCCGCCAAAAAGCGGGTCCGCCGTACCGCAAAACGCACCGCCGTCAACCACGCGCGCAAGAGCCGCATCCGCAGTATCACGCGCAAGGTCGAAGAGGCCCTGGCCAGTGGCGACAAGGCGGCAGCCCAAAGCGCCCTTAAGGCCGCGGAACCCGAAATCATGCGCGGCGTCAGCAAAGGGGTTATCCACAAGAACGCGGGTAGCCGGAAGGTCTCGCGCCTGACCAAACGGGTGACGAAGCTGGGCTCTTAGGCAACCCCCCGCGAATTCTTGCAGAATCTGTTTTTGAAGGGTCCGGACGCAGTCTTGGGCCCTTTTTTATTGTTCCGTGTGCGGACAAAGAACAATTCGTGACAGTGCTCCTGGGATCCTTGCCGTAGGTGGAAGTTAAGCGATTGATTCGCTTCTGATTTCCATTTTCCGTATGCGTCACATAGACTTATCGCGTTCACACGAG
>JAKAVI010000332.1 GCA_021817355.1 Pseudomonadota bacterium
GCCTTTGAACTGAGCGAGCGTCATGCCGCGGTTTTCAAAGCGATACTGGGGGATCTCCTTATAATGGTCGAATTCGCGTTGCCACGCGGCATGATTCAGGGGCGGGATGACACCCGAGATTGGGTGCCAGGTGGTGATGGAAAGCCCCGAACCCGTCAGCCGCGTCAGCCCGCCAACGAGGACCATCAGAGCGATCATGGCCGCGATCACGACGAGCCAGAGTCCGACGGCGCGGCGCCCGGGATGAAGAGATTGAGCAAGCGAAGTGTTGGGGACCGTCATCCTGCACCTTGCCTTGGAGTAGAGAAAGGCCTGATAACCCCCCAAGCCTCAAAGGTCCATACGTTCCATGACACCCCGAGTGAAGAAGCTGATCGGCACCCTCATCATTTTCCTTTGGTTGCCCATTTATGCAATTCTGGCGATGGGAGTTGCGCGTCACGTTCTACCCGGCGCACCCTGGTACACGGCATTCACCTATTATGCCCTCGCCGGCCTGCTCTGGATCGTTCCGATTGGGCTGATGTTCCCCTGGATGCACCGCCCGCCCGCGCGACGGCGCTGATCACTCCGCATAGATCATCCTGATGGTCATCCCGCCATCGATAATGAAATTCTGGCCAGTGATGAAACCGGCTGCCTCCGCCAGAAAAAAACAGGCTTCCGCAATGTCAGATGGCCGGCCCACCCGACCGACCGGATGCTGGGCCTCGTCGGCTTCGGAGCGATGTGGCGCCCGTGCAATCCCGGCCTTCTTCCAGTCTGAGACCTCGATCCAGCCAGGACTGATGGCGTTCACCCGAATCTGGTGGGGACCAAGACTGACCGCCATGCCGTGGGTCAGCGCCACAAGCGCGCCCTTGGAGGCCGTGTAGGCTTCCGTTCCCGGCTCGGACATGAGAGCACGGGTAGAGGCGAGATTGATGATCGCACCTGTCTTTTGCCCCTTGACCATGCGCCGGGCTGCACCCTGCGAACACAGAAACGTGCCACGCAGATTGACCGCCAGCACGCGATCAAAATCCTCCTCACTGAGTTCGAGAAAGGAGCGATTGCGCGCGATCCCCGCATTGTTCACGAGCACATCCGGGATACCCAGCCTTGCTTCCGTATGCGAGAGCCATGCCTCCACATCCTCACGGCAGGCAACATCGCCGACATGAGCGATGGCCAGTCCCCCTGTCCCCGCGATATGAGCGACGCTTTCGCAAACTGCCTCCGGATCACTGTCGAGCAGCGACACCGCATAGCCATGCGCGGCAAAATGATAGGCAATGGCCCGGCCAATACCCTGGCCTGCACCGGTTATGACTGCGATTTTCATAGGTGTATCCGCATATTTCTGGCAGGACAGCCTATATCCGAGTGCGCATTGGCTCCAGCCAAGGCCCCGACCGCCCCCCGTCCCGTCGCCACACGGGCGGCCAAACCTGACGTCCTACCCGGCCTGAAGGGCGAGGGTTCAGAAAAAGCAGCTTTAGGCTTTCTTCTTGCGGGTTTCTGCTTCACCGGGCCGCGTGATGCGGTGCTCCTCAACAGGCTTCAACGCGTTGTCCCGCGCGCCGTAGAATGTTGATCCGAGGCATTGGTGTCGGCGTTGGCGGCATGAGTGCAAGCGCCACACACAAGATCCGCCTGGCTCTGCCGGTTGGCGACACTGACCGGACCGCAAATGGGACAAGTCCAGCTGCTGTGGCGGACACTTCCACCAGCCTGCCGCCTATACCAGCCAGAAGGCGGGCGAGGCCTCGCGGTAAACTGCCGCTCGCGGCGAGGACAAAAGGCTTCGGACCATCGCGGTCGCAGAGGATCATGATCGGAGTTTTTTGGCCTTGGTCAACATGGCGTATATGTGGAAGAGATAAGGCGTGCTTGCCTCACATGACAGGGATGGATGGAGTGATGGCCGAGCTTAAGAACAACACGACTGCACGCCGTTTCGAATGGACCGAAAATGGCGCCACCGCTTTCGCCACTTACCGCCAGGATGGCGCACGCCTCGTCATTCCGCACGTGGAAGCGCCCCCCTCCTTGCGCGGCACGGGCGCAGCCGGCCGCCTCATGGAGGCTATGGTAGCGCATGTGCGCAAGGCTGACATCAAGCTCGTGCCTACCTGTTCCTATGCGCAAGCCTGGTTCAAGCGTCATCCTGAGGCCCATGATGTTCTTGCCTGAAATCTAGGCGCTTTCTATGCAGTAGAGGTTCTTCGCGCCTAAAACTGCGCATCGAGAGCCCGACGCGCCATGCTTGGCGCAGGAGGCGGCAGGTGGTTACGCACCTACCTGATCGCGGCAGAACACGGCGGCAAAGGCTTCGAGCACCTCAGTGGCCTCTGATTTTGTGATGATCAGCGGAGGCGCGATACGGATGGTGTGCTCGTGCGTCTCCTTGCAAAGAATCCCTCGACGCTGCAGCGCCTCACAATAGGCACGTGCGCCACCGGCCTGGGGCAAAAGCTCGACTGCCAGCATGAGCCCTCGCCCGCGCACCTCCTTGAAGAGCGGACTGCGCAGAGCCTCAAGATTCGTCTTCAAATAGCTTCCCATGCTCATGGCGTTTTCGATCATGCCCTCCTCGATCAGCACCCTGAGCGCGGCGCGGGCAACGGCGCAGGCCAAAGGATTGCCGCCAAAGGTCGAGCCATGCTCGCCCGGATGAAGAACGTCCATCACCTCGGCGTTCGAAAGCACCGCAGAAACGGGATAAAAGCCACCCGACAGCGCTTTTCCGATCAGCGTCAGATCAGCTTCGATATCTTCATGTTCTTCAGCAAAGAGCTTTCCGGTGCGTCCGAGACCGGTCTGGATCTCATCGAGGATCAAGGCCACATTGCGGGCGCTGCACAGCGCCCGCACCGCTTTGAAATATCCTGGTGGCGGCAGAATGACACCGGCTTCACCCTGGATCGGTTCAACCAGAAAGGCGACCGTGAAGGGTGTGATTGCCGTTTCAAGCGCCTCTATATCGCCAAAGGGCACAATCCTAAATCCCGGCGTAAACGGACCGAAATCCCGGCGCGCCGCAGGATCCGTCGAAAAGCCCACGATCGTGAGCGTGCGGCCGTGGAAATTATTGCGGCAGACGATGATCTCGGCGCGGTCCTGGGGCACACCTTTAACGGTGTAGCCCCATTTACGCGCAACCTTGAGCGCCGTCTCGACCGCCTCGGCGCCCGAGTTCATCGGCAGTACCTTGTGCGAGTGGGTGAGCGCACACAGTTCTTCGTAGAAGGCACCCAGCTGGTCATTACGGAAAGCCCGCGAGGTCAAGGTCAGCTTCTGTGCCTGCAAGGTCAGGGCCGCGAGGATCTTGGGATGGCAATGCCCCTGATTGACAGCCGAATAGGCCGCCAGACAGTCGATATAGCGACGCCCTTCGACGTCCCAGACGTGAACGCCCTCGCCGCGGGTCAAAACGACATCGAGCGGTTGGTAATTGGCCGCGCCATACTGTATCTCCTGCGCGATGAAGCTAGCCGTACTACGTGAAGCCATGTGATCCTCCTTGCCGTCAGTTCAGGACACCCCGGCTGCCGTACGGCATTGGTCAGAAGCTGGAGCGCCCTCATCGCGGCTGCGATCAAGCCGCAAGGTCATGCAGTAAGCTCCTCCTCCCGACATCATAAACGGTGCAAGGTCAATTCCGGTTACCTCGTAGCCTCTTGCCTCGAGCGCTTTTTTGAGGCGCTCCGGCGGACGGGCCATGATGATGGTGCGGCCGATATTGACGGCATTGACCGAAAAGGCGGCCGCGTCGGCATCGCTCGCCTCAATGAGAAGATCGGCGGGCACCAGCTCACGGATTTTTGCGCGAGCTGCCTCAGAGAACGCTGGCGGATAATAGACAATCTCCCCGCCTGTCAGTGGCAGGAAGCAGACATCAAGATGATAGAAGCGCGGCGAGATGAGCTCGAGTGGCACCACGGGGACTTCAAAGAAGCTCGCGATCACATCGAGCGAGGCACACACCGAGCGTTGGCCAAAACCTCCCCAGAACCAACCGCGGGTTTTATCCCAGATGCAATCGCCCGCTCCTTCCTGAAACACCCCTTGGGGAAAAGTTCCGACTGCGGTGAAGACACCCTCTCGCTTCAGTTGCTCGAATTTCCGCTGGAATACCCTTTCCTCTCCCTGCCGTTCCACACAGGAAAACCGCGCCACGAGGACCCGCCCATCAAGGGCGATGGCAGCGTTGGCGGGAAACACGAGATCAGGAAGGCCGGCTACACCGTCCATCACCTGTACCTCTGCGCCCGCCTCTTCAAGTGCCCGCTTAAGGGCAAGAAAACCCTTCTTCGCCTCCGCCTGATGATGGGCACGATCGCGCGACCACTCCCCGGGCGTCATCCACGGGTTGATGACATAGGAGACCTCGTAGTGGGAGGGATCTGTGAGCAAAAAAAGTGGCGTTGTGGTCATCCAAGGCTCCTCGCGCCGGGCGCGGCAGAACGACAGGACAAAAGCCACCGCCCGGGCTCACAGGGTCGCGCAGAGAGGTCGCGAAGGAACAGCGAGCAGATCTGGCAAAATGCTCAGAAAAACTGACGTTATGACAGTAATATTTGACATAATGTCAATCGCGCGCCGAAAAGCTGCGTCCGCTGATTTCCTCAAATGGCACGCAAGCCAGGCGGGGGTACGTCGCTTGGCGTACCAGATGTAAGCGGGATCGCGCAGTTGGTGTCCTTGATCTTGCAGCGCGTGCCAGAATTCCTTGGTCAGGGGTGCGGGAATTGAAGTGCGCGCCCCTGACGCTCTTTAGTACCCCGTCGAGTTCGCCGCTAACGACAATCTGGGCATACGACACATTCTTCGCAGTTGCTGGTTATCGCACCATCGCTTTACGCAGTGTGCGCAACATCCTGGAATAACGCGTTCTCCCCGTTTTATAACTAATCACGTTCCTGGTCTGGCTATATCTCCACCTCATCCTGAAATGGGATAATCCGCAAACCGAGATAGTGTCGTCGACTATCGTCGAGGATGAAAGCTCATGCGTGATTCGAAGAGTTCGACCTATTTTACCCACATGATTGCCGGGGGACTGCGAAACCGTCACAGCACACGGCAAGCGCAGCACGTAGAATCTGCCTCATCGGACCCCATTGAGACTTTATGGCAGGACTTTACCGATGCCCGCGCCTGTGCCCAGAAGCTTACCCTCCGCCAGCAGGCGATCGAGAGCGTGATGGTCGAGCGCATCGGAACTTCGGTCGTCCACATTGAGCGATCTGACGGCGGACATGGTAGCGCCACAGCGTTCCGGGGGGCCGAGGAAATTCTGGACGAAAATAAAGGTTCGCTGAAGCACTGCGAGGCGGAAAACGTCTTGATCGAGACCCCGCAGTCCCCCTGGTCTGTCGCCGATGATGACCTGGGCTATTCAGCCGCATTGCGCGCCGAGGCTCGAGCGCTTGATCACGTGCGTGACCTCGCCGAACGCTTGTGGAGAACACCAGCCGCCTCGCTGACAGGTGTCATCGCCAAGCTCGACGCCCTCCTCTCGGAGGGTGCACCGTCATCTGTGGCCCAGGAATTTCCCTGGCCACAACTCAGAGCCATTCGTTCCGATCTGGAACATCTCCGAGTAACGTCTCCGCCCCCTTCCCGCCGTTGAAGCCCGCACCATTCTGCGCGCAATTTCCGCGACGTCACCAGCTGCGAGGCTCCACCAGAGACCAGGACATCAGCGCCATCACCAAGATCTGCTCTGCAACATTCTAATCGTTAGAGACCAGTTTCTCATACCAGCGGATCGTCGAATTTGAATAAGGCCCTGCGGGGGGAGATGCGCTGACAAAGCGGCCTCAATTGTGTTGGGAGGCGCTGGTTTGCCTTGCCTCAATGGCACCCTCTAGGCCCAGGGCAGGACGCCGCCTGCATCGCCTTCAGCATACTCCAATACGATGCTATCGTCGGTGCCAGTTCTGGGCGATCCGTGCAATGCCGTTACCGGGCTTTCCGGCTTTGAGGCAAAGTCCCGGCTACGCCTACGGTCACAAATGGAGACGACACATGGCATATGACGGCTACAAGCTTCTGAAGATGACGCGTGACGGGCGCATAGTGCGAGCCACCATCGACAATCCGCCGATCAACATCATCACGCTCGCACTCTTCGGAGAACTGGTGCAGCTGTCAAAGGAATTGGAGGAGGACAACGAAGTTCTGGTCTTCGTACTGAAGAGCGCCAACCCAGATTTCTTCATCGCTCATTTCGACGTGGCGGCAATCCTCAACTTCCCGATCGACAGTCCTCCCTCCGATGAACCGAACGAATATCATGCCATGTGCGAGCGCTTTCGTACCATGAACAAGGTCACCATTGCGCAGATCGAAGGCCGCGTTGGCGGAGGCGGGTCTGAACTTGCGGCCTCCTTTGACATGCGTTTTGGTGTACGCGGCAAAACTGTCATCAACCAGATGGAAGTAGCTGTGGGTATTCTTCCTGGCGGCACAGGAACCCAGCGGTGGCCAAGGCTGGTGGGGCGCGGTCGTGCGCTGGAAGCTATACTGGGGAGCATTGACGTTGATGCAGAGACCGCAGAACGTTGGGGCTATCTCAACCGTGCAATGGCGGCAGATGAGATCGGCCGATATGTCGACTGGCTTTCGCACCGCATAGCGCGCTTCCCTGCTCAGGCAATCCGGCTTGCCAAAGAGAGCGTGGACGCAAGCACCAAGCCATTGGCTGAAGGGCTTCGCGAGGAAGCTTTTCTCTTCCAGCGCCTGATCCGTGAACCGAGCGCCAGAACCGCGATGACGCGGTTTTTGGAGATTGGCGGACAGACGCGCGAAGGTGAGCTCAATGTGGAAGAACTGTGCAACCAACTTCCACCCCCATGACGTATCGGTCACTTGCCGTTGCATAGATAAGGTTGCGTAGGTTCCAAACAAGGCAATCAACCCTGCCGATCAAGACTAAGAGAATTTAGCCTTCTTGGAGCTCTTACCTGCTGTTTGGCACCATTGTTCAACGACAGGTGCTGCTGTCTCGGACAGCTGCAGATTACCCTAAAATGTACGCCAGACTGGGCTCTCTTTAGCCACCGATACCGCAACACAGATTTCCGATGTCTTGGATTGGTCGGAGCGGCGGGATTTGAACCCACGACCCCCAGTCCCCCAGACTGGTGCGCTAACCAGGCTGCGCCACGCTCCGTTACCATTTATCCGTGCGCTGGACGGTTTTCCCGCGCTGACCTCAGGTGGGGTACCCGAGGGCGGCGGACTATAGTCAGGGGGGGCCGCCGCGGCAATCGTCGAAGCTAAAATTTCCCACCTATTCGGCGGCAAGCCGCCAAGGCAGGCTATGCAGCCGCTCCCTCAGCCCTTCGAGTTCCGTCAGGATCTCGGCAAGACGGCCGCGCACCACCCCATCCAGCTCCGCTGGCATCGTCTCGGAAGGGACAACAACCGCATCGGGATGAGCCGCCGCCACCGCTGCAATCGCCGCGCGGGCGTGCAGCGGGACCTCCGCGACCACGATCTCTGGAGATGAAAAGCCGGCTTTCTGCGACAGTTGGCTGACGAGCGAACTCTCGTTACGTCCCAGGGCGGCGACGTAGCGTACCCCCTGCTCGCGAAGCAGCTTCTGTACTCCCTTGATGGTAAAACCATCGGCATAGAGCAATGCCCGGATGCCGCGCAGCAGATCAACGTCCTGCGGCCGGTAATAACGACGATTACCGCCACGCTTGACCGGCTTGATATGAGAAAATCGCTGTTCCCAGAACCGCAATACGTGCTGCGGTACGTCGAGCTCGGCCGCAACCTCGCTAATGGTCCGGAAAGCTTCCGGCGCCTTTTCACGCGTGCCGGGTTCAGCGTCGTCGAGCATCGCTCTACGCCTCGTCCGCTTCAAATTCCGGCGTCTGACCATTGATGACTGACTTCAGAACGTGACTGGGACGGAAAATCAGCACCCGTCGCGGCGAAATTGGCACCTCATCGCCTGTCTTTGGATTGCGGCCAACCCGTTCGGATTTCTGCCGGACAGCAAACGTACCAAAGGACGAAAGCTTGACGGTGTCGCCGACAGCAAGGGCTGAGCAGACTTCCTCCAGCATATCCTCGACCATCTGGGCTGATTCATTTCGCGACAGACCAACGGACCGAAAGACCGCTTCGGTCAGATCGGCTCGCGTGAGCGTTTTGGTGGTCATGCGCTGCGCGACTCCTTTGGCGAAGACAAAAGGCTAAGCGCTCGAAGATTTTCCGTCAACGCAGAGGGGGGCAAAAAACCAACTTGGCCTGAGCCTGCAGGCCTGCTACCAGCGCACCAGGGCTGAGCCCCAGGTAAATCCGCCCCCCATGGCCTCGAGAAGCACGAGGTCACCTCGCTTGATCCGCCCGTCAGCTACCGCCGCGGCCAGGGCCAGCGGCACCGAGGCCGCGGACGTATTGCCATGATCGGCCACCGTTGAGATCACCTTGTCGGCAGGAATGCCGAGTTTGCGGGCCGTCCCGTCGAGAATGCGCTGATTGGCCTGGTGCGGCACAAACCAGTCGATGTCGCTCACGGCAACTCCCGCCGCATCCGCGGACGCCTGAATAGCCGCCGAAATATTCGTCACAGCATGGCGGAAGACCTCCTTGCCCTGCATGCGCAGATAGCCAGTGGTCCGCGTGGAGGATGGCCCGCCATCTACATAGAGGAGGTCATGCAGGCGGCCGTCGGAATAGAGTTTTGTGTTGTGCACGCCCCTATCCGCGAGGTTCCCCGTCCCCGTCCCGGCGCGCATCACGACCGCACCGGCGCCATCCCCAAAGAGCACGCAGGTGGTGCGGTCGTTCCAGTCCATCAGCCGTGACATCGTCTCGGCGCCGATCACGAGCACGGTCCGGGACTGACCGGCGCGAATGAAATTGTCCGCCACCGAAAGCCCATAGATAAACCCGGAACAGACCGCCTGAACGTCGAAGGCCGCTCCGCGGGTCATGCCCAGACGGGCCTGCACCCGCGTCGCCGTGGCGGGAAAGGTCTCATCAGGCGTGGTCGTGGCACAGACAATGAGATCGATCTCATCAACTTCGACCCCGGCGGCCCTCAGCGCCGCTTCACCCGCCTTAAGGGCGAGATCAGAGGTCAGCTCACCGTCTCGAGCAATATGCCGGCGGCGAATTCCAGTACGCTCGAAAATCCAGGCATCCGAGGTCTCGACACACTTGGCCAAATCGTCATTGCTGACGACATTGTCAGGCAGATAGGCTCCGCAGCCCAGCACCACAGATCGGATCGCGCTCACGAGGCAACAGCCCCATTTCCTTCGGGCCCGCGCGCAGGCGCCTGCATCGGTGCGGTGACCACCGCCCGATCGGCCACGATTTTCGGTATGACATCTGCCCGCGCCATATCGATCGCCATATCGAGGGCGCTGGCAAAGCCGAGCGCATCAGTACCGCCATGGCTTTTGACGACGACGCCGTTCAAGCCCAAAAAGATGCCGCCATTGGCCGAACGCGGATCCAGCTTATGGCGGAGGACGCGAAACGCCCCGCTCGCAAGGGCCGCACCCAGACGACTTAGCAGCGTGCGCCGCAAGGACGTGCGCAGAAAATAGGTAATGAGTTTGGCCGTACCTTCCGCGGTCTTGAGGGCAACATTGCCGGTAAAGCCGTCGGTAACAACGACGTCGACCGTGCCTTCCGCGATATCGTCACCTTCGACGAAGCCGGAGAATTCCATCGGCAGATTGACGCTGCGCAGGATCTGGGCAGCTTTGCGCACCTGCTCGTTGCCCTTCTGCTCCTCCTCCCCGACATTGAGAAGGCCAACGCTGGGCCGCTCAAGGCCCAGGATAGCGCGGGCAAAGGCCTCGCCCATGACGGCAAAATCGACCAGCTGTTCGGCGTCACTATCGACATTCGCGCCGACGTCAAGAACGACCGTCTGCCCCCGCTTGGTCGGCCACAGCGCCGCGATCGCCGGCCGGTCGATGCCCTCAATGGTACGCAGCTGAAACATCGACATGGCCATCAGTGCACCAGTATTGCCGGCAGAAACCACAACCTGTGCCTGGCCCTTGGCAACACTGTCGATCGCGCCCCACATTGAGGTATTGCGCCCCCGACGCAGGGCCTGGCTGGGCTTGTCCTCCATGCGCACGCGTTCTGGCGCATGACAGATCTTGACCTTACCCTCGAGCTTGGGACGGCGCGCAAGCAGCGGCCGCAGCACCGCTTCATCGCCATGGACCAGAAAATGCACATGGGGGTGGCGCAGAGAT
>JAKAVI010000068.1 GCA_021817355.1 Pseudomonadota bacterium
GCTCCTGGCCTGCATCTGTTGGCAGCCGTGCGCCCCCTTAAGAGCGGGCGCACGGCATGGTGGTTCACGCCAAGCCTTGCCGCCATCGCCACAACGTCACGGGTCGAGGCGCCACCGGCCAGCAGCCCGACCAACCTCTTTGCCGACGCTCCGATCGGGATGGCACAAGCCAGTGCCGATGGCGTCATTCGCACCAGCAATGCGGCGTTCCATGCGTTTTTTGGCGGCGCGGTGGATGGCCGTAGCCTCGAGGCGCTCATCGAGCCGTCCGACCAAGGCGCGGTACGTGCACTCCTCGCCGCCGCGCAGGCCGGCGACAGCCGGCCTGCGCCAACCGAAATTCGCGTTGCCGGCCAGCACGAACGCATGGGCGAACTGTTTGCCTGTCGCCAGAACGAAAGCCATGTCACGCTCTATCTGATCGACATTTCACAACAAAAGGCCCTCGAACTGCGCTTCGCGCAAAGTCAAAAGATGGAGGCTGTCGGTCAGCTTGCCGGTGGCGTCGCCCATGATTTCAACAACCACCTGACCGTCATCATCGGCAGTTCCGAACTCCTGATGATGCGCCATAGCGCCGGCGATCCCTCGTTCAACGAGATCAATGAAATCCACCAGAACGCCTTGCGCGCCGCGGCCCTCGTCAGCCAGCTTCTCGCCTTCTCGCGCAAGCAGACATTGCAACCCAAACTCCTGTCCTTGCGGGATGTCCTCGGCGAAGTGGCAGTGATGCTGCGCCGGCTGCTGCGCGAAGGCATCGAACTGAAGCTCGAGCACGGCGCCCAGCTGTGGTCCGTTCATGCCGACGAAACCCAGATCTCCAACGCCATCATCAACCTCGTCGTCAACGCCCGTGATGCCATGCCCAAGGGCGGAACGGTGACCATCCGCACCTGCAACGAAACCATCACCAAGGCGGTGGCGATGGGCACCGGAGTGATGCCTGTCGGCGAGTATGTGCGCATCGATGTCGCCGATACCGGAACCGGTATCACCCCCGAGCTTCTGGGCAAGATCTTCGAACCGTTCTTCACCACCAAGCCTACGGGACAAGGCACCGGCCTTGGACTGGCCACGGTCTATGGCATCGTCAAACAGACCGGCGGCTTCATCTCGGTCAACTCGGAAGTTGGCAAGGGCACCTGTTTTCGCATCTTCCTGCCGCGCTTTACCGGCGAAGCCCCCCAGCCGGCCCCGGCCGCGGCCGTTCCGGCCGATGTCACCGGCGCCGATACCATTCTGCTTGTCGAGGACGAAGATGCGGTACGCAGTTTTGCCGCCCGCGCCTTGCGCATGCGCGGCTATGAGGTGCTCGAGGCCATGGGTGGCGAAGAAGCTCTGGAAATCGTCAGAAAGCGCGCCGGCATCATCCATCTTCTCATCACCGATGTGGTGATGCCCAACATGGACGGACCAACCCTGGTGCGCGCCGTCAAGCGCCTCAAGCCGGACATCCGCGTCATCTTCATGTCGGGCTATGCGGAAGAGGCCTTCCGCCGCAACGAAGAAAACGCGGCCAATCTCCACTTCCTGCCTAAGCCCTTCGGCCTCAAACAGCTCGCCGCAAAGGTCAAGGAAGTGCTGTCATTGCCGGCACAGGGCGAACTGTCCTAAACCGCGCGCCCGTCCGGCTGCGACGCCTCGGCGTCGGCATGAAGACGGCTCAGCCAGAACAGAGTTTGCGCCACCAGTTTTTCCCAGCCTGGCTCGAGGAGCAGCCAATGGGAGGCGCCCTTGAGCTCACGATACTGAGCCCGTCCGCGATAGCGCCGCGCAATGTGGCGCACCGTGCCGGTGGGCGTAATCGGATCCTGGCTCCCTGATACACACATGATCGGGCAGGCCACATGACGCGCATCCACAAAGGAGGCGCGCGACAGATCGAAGGGCCAATGCAGAATTTCGAACATGGCAAGACCGGATTCGGGAACCAGACGCGCCAGCGTGCCCGCGCGCTGATCAGGCTCAAGACCGTCCAGTCCACAGGCGGCGAGCCAGCGGTCCGGACGTAGCGGCCGGCGCCAGAAATCGCCTGCCAGAAACAGCGCCTGCGCACTCAGAAGCTCAAACAGGCTCGATGGCCAGACGCCCCAGGGCGCAACCGGCGCAAGCAGGATGAGAGCGCGGGCCTTGCCACGGGCGGCCAGCATCTGCGCCAGGAGCCCGCCCATCGAATGGCCTATGAGCACCGGCAGATCGTCGAGACCGTCGATCAGGCGACCAAGATCCTCGGCATAATCGAGGATGCCGAGCTTGCCGAGCAGGGCAGGATCGGCAGCCGCCCCGTGATGACGCAGGTCCGGCGTCAACACAGGATAGCCGGCGTCGCCAAAGCGTCGCGCCCAACCCTCAAAGATCCAGCCACCGCAGAAGGCGCCGTGGATCATGACAACGGGCGGTTTGGCTGCGCTCATGGCCGGGCGAAGGCAAGATCCCGAAACTCCGCGATCACCTGATTATAGATGTCGCGCTTGAACGGTACGATGAGCCGCGGCAGCGCCTCCATGGCCAGCCATTTCCATTCGGCGAATTCTGGCACCTGCGTGGCCACATTGATGTCGCTGTCCTCGCCCGTAAAACGCAGCGCCAGCCATTTCTGCCGCTGCCCGCGATAGCGTCCATGCAGGGCCACACCAAGCAGATGCACCGGCAGGTCGTAGCAGAGCCAGCCAGGATGTTCGCGCAGCACCTCGGCCTTGTCGGTACCGACCTCTTCCTTCAGCTCGCGCAGCGCTGCCGCGCGCGGGTTCTCGCCATCGTCTATCCCGCCCTGGGGCATCTGCCAGCCTTCCACGGTCTGCTCAATGCGCCGCCCGACAAACACGAGGCCCTCGCGATTGATCAGCATGATGCCGACGCAGGGCCGATAGGGCAGATCTTCGTGTCGCAACACGTGCCCGGAGCGAATGGGATGGCGGGACATCACGGCCGTCTGTTCAGGGATTCGCCGTCAACTATGGACGATGCGGGCACCAGAACAAAGCCCCGTCCGCGCAGTCCCCTCGCCCAAGCCGCAATATGCGTGAGGGTCACCGGATGGACTGAGCCCGTTCCCACCGCTTCGCCCGCATGCCGGGCAAGACTTTCCAGTTCCGTCAGACGTTGGTCAATTGCCGCCGGCGCCGCCACCGCGTCAAGACGCAGGTCGCTTCTGACATAGGGTGCCTTCAGCTGACGCGCCACAACTTGCGCCAGCCCAGCTTTGGAACTGTCAAAAAACATCAGTCCGCGACTGGCCAGAAAGCTCAGCACTGGCTCCACGGCGAGCGGCTCCGCGAGGAAGCGCCCCCCCATCAGATTGGTAACACCGACATAGCCGGTTACCCGGGTCAGTGACCATTTGAGCCGGGCAAGATTGTCATCGGCGCTGAGGCTGGGGCGCAAGGAGTGGGGCCCGGCGTCGCTGTCGGGAAAATTCCGCGGTTCCATGGGCACCTCCAGTAGCACCTCATGGCCCTTGCGCCGCGCCAGACGCAGCCAATGGCCCGTTCTGGCCCCATAGGGGACAAAGGCAAGGGTCACTGCGGGCGGCAGCTCATCGATGGCGGCAAGGGTTGCATGCCCGTCAAGGCCTAGTCCGGTAATGACAATGGCGATCTTGATGCCGCGCTTTGCTCCATACGCCGGGGCATAGGCGCTGAGAGGGGTCCGCCCGTCGGCGGCAATTCTGGGCAAAGGCCCTTCGGGCGTGTTTTCGATCAGCGCCGGATCGGCAACCAGTGCCTTGCCGGCATAGACCGGATGGGTGGGCTCTGGCGGCAGGCTCGCAGCCCCCACCGCAGCTACCGCGGCCGGTGCAGTGGGTGGTGGTGGCACCGGGGCCACTGCTGCTGGCGTGAGCGCAAGGCTGACACGGGCGAGCGGCGGTGCCGGAGGATGCCCGAAAAGGGCGATGGCCAGAACCAGCGCCCCCAGCACGGCAATGCTGGCAAGAACGGCCAGAACCAGAGGATGAAGGAAGCTGCTGGCAGTGGCATGGCGCTCTAACGGCGCATCCTCGTGTTGACTGCGCAAGGCCATGACCCACTTCCAGGCTGGTGGTTACCGGGGAGTTTAGCGCTCCTGGCGCGTCCAGCCAGCCGCCCAGGCTGCAAAAAATCGTTCCGCCATGTCTTCCCGGGACGGCCGGCGGGCAGGAGCGGGCGCACAAGCCCGCACCGTTGCGCCTTCGTATCCCTCAGTCCTGCCGCGCCGGCTTGTTCAGCATCATCGGCTTGGTGGTGAGGAAGGAAATTGTCTTGCGTCCGCGCAGAAGATCAAGCGCGTATTCAAGCTGGAAGTCCTTGTAGGTTTTGCCAGGGGCCGGGCGGATCACCGGGATCGCGTGCTCCTCTTCCGGATTCTGCTCGGCCAGATGACCCGGCAGGTCGACCTCATGCGGGCGCTCGATGGCCGGCAGCTCCTTGTCGGATTCCGCAACGGCGATATCCGGCTGGATCCCGGTGTCCTGGATCGAATGACCGGAGGGGGTGTAGTAGCGCGCCGTGGTCAGCCGCAGCGCACCACCGCCATTGCCGAGCGGGATGATGGTCTGCACCGAACCTTTGCCGAACGAGGTCATGCCAAGGATGATGGCGCGCTTGTTGTCCTGAAGGGCGCCCGACACGATTTCTGCCGCGCTCGCCGTGCCGCCATTGATCAGCACAATGATGGGCTTGCCATCCATGATGTCGCCGGGATGGGCGTCGAAGCGTTGGGTGTCCTCGGGATGACGGCCGCGGGTGGAGACAATCTCGCCGGAGTTGAGCATGTCATCGGAGACGCGAATGGCCTGATCAAGCAGTCCGCCCGGATTGTTACGCAAATCAAGGATGTAGCCCTCGATGCGCGACGGTCCGATCTCTTTCTTCAATGAGGCGACAGCCTTGCGCAGACCAGCATCGGTGCGCTCATTGAAGGCTGTCAGGCGGATATAACCGATATCACCTTCACGATGCCAGCGCACGCTGTCGACCTTTACGACCGCGCGCGTCATGGTCACGTTGAACGGCTTCTTCATGCCACGGCGCAGGATCGTGACAGTTATCTTGGACCCCACCGGACCGCGCATCTTGTCGATCGCCGCGTTCAGATCCAGGCCCTCGATGGGAACACCGTTGACCGCAGCAATATAGTCGCCTGGTTTGATGCCGGCCTTCGCCGCAGGCGTGCCATCGATCGGAGAGATCACCTTGATCAGCCCGTCCTGCATCGTCACTTCGATGCCAAGGCCGCCAAACTGGCCGCGGGTCTGGATCTGCATGTCGGAAAACGACTTCGCATCCATGTAGCCAGAATGGGGATCAAGTGACGACACCATGCCCTGAATGGCGTAGTCGATCAGCTTTCTGTCGGAGACCGGTGTGACATAGTCGGCCCGCACCCGCTCGAACGCCTGCGAAAACAGATCGAGCTGGCGATAGGCATCGTGACTGCTGGCACCCATGGCAACTGGAAACAGCCACAGCGCTGTGGCAAATCCAACCGCCATGCACGCACCGCCAAACAAAATACGCTTCATGATTTTTTCGCCTTCCGAAAACCAGATTCCAGCCACGGCAGCGGGCTCAGCGCACGCAGGCCATGACGCAATTCGATATAGAGCGGATCGTGTTCCCGTCCTTTGGGCATGGTGCCGAGGGGCTCTCCCATCAGCACGCCATCACCGACGCGCACACTCACCTTACCCAAACCCGCCAGCACCAGATCGTAGCCGTCGCCCAATTCCAAGATCAACACTTGACCGGTACGCTGATAGGGACCTGCGAACAACACCCGCCCATCGGCGGGTGCGACGACCTCTGCCCCCGCGGCGCTGAGAAAGCTGAGCCCCGGCGCCTGTGTTCCACCAACACCGGCCCCGGGCATGGCGCCGCGGACCATCTCACCTACCACGGGCCAGGCCAGCGCGCCACGACGTGGCACAAAGGTAAGGTGCGGGCCAGCCGAAGCTTTGGCGGGATCTCGGCGCGCCGCGGCCCGCAGCAAAGCCACCTTGTTCAGCAACTGGCCAAGATCCTCTGCCTGACGCGCGATCACCGCGTACTTTGCAGCGAGTGTCGCATACCGGGCTGCAGCTGTATCGGCCTCGCCCTGCTTTGTCGCGAGAAGTTGATCAAGACGGGCGCGGGCCTCGTGCAGGGCGCGCGAGGTGGCCATGCTCTGGGTGCGGCGGCGAATGAGCTCTGCCTGGGTCCTGCGCAGGAGTTCAAGCTGGCGGGCAAGCGCTGCTGCCGCCCCGTAGAGCCGCGGCAGCGAGGCACCCAAAAGCATAGCCTGCCGGGCCGACACCAGTGCATCGGACGCCGAAATCGCCAGCACCGGCGGAGCGTCGTGTTGCAAACGCTCGAGGAGGGCAAGGAGCCTTGTGACCTGCACCCGCTCGCGGCCAAAGCGCGCCGCGAGCTGCTGCCGGCGCAGGCTGAGCGCCGCGATCCTCTGCCCAAGTTGGGCTTTCTGCGCCTCGAGCTGCTGCACCCGGCTGGCCGTGAGGATCAGCTTCTGGCGCAAACTGTCGGCCTCGGCCGTCAGCCGCGCCGACGTGATCTTAGCGGTCTTCAGCCTCGGCCTGACTTTTTCGACTTCCCCTGCAAGCGCCCGGTAGCGAACCTCGCTGGAGGGCAGGGTGGCAAAGCTGGCGGCGGGAACTGCCTTCGAAAGATCCGGGATGTCGGTCAGCGATGGGCGCGGGCCTGCGCCCTTTTGGCGCGGTGCGGCCCCTGCGGCCGGGTGTGTCACAAGCGGAGCGATGAACAGCGCCGCCGCCAAAAGACCGGCCAGCCCGGTCGGCGTCAGGGCCAGGGCCTTGTGGCCCCTTTGCGCGTTTGCACCATCACCTTCGACAAGAGGCAAGCTCTGTCAGCCCTTTGCTGTCTGCGCCTTGACGGCCGCAATCTTGGCCGCAAGCTCCTTTTCATCGCCCAGATAGCGCGTGCTCACGCAGCGCAAATCACCGTCGAGATGATAGAGCTTGGGCACGCCGGTCGGAATATTGACGTCTGCAATGGCATCATCGCTGATGCCTTCCAGATGTTTCAGCAAGGCCCGCAGCGAATTGCCATGGGCAGCAATCAGCACCCGCCGGCCGGCCAGCAGCTCTGGCACGATGACATCGTCCCAGTAGGGCAGCACCCGCGTCAGCACATCCTTGAGGCACTCTCCGCGCGGCATTTCCGCCGCGCTGATATGGGCATAGCGGGGATCCCGCCCCGGATAATCTTCCGATTGAAGCGTCACCTTGGGCGGCGGCACATCATAGGAGCGGCGCCACAGATGCACCTGTTCGGCACCAAATTCCTCAACCGCACGCTTCTTGTCCTGTCCGGTGAGCGCCCCATAGTGCCGCTCGTTGAGCCGCCAGTGCTTGAATTCAGGGATCCACATCTGATCGAGCTGTTCGAGGGCGAACCACAAGGTGCGGATGGCCCGCGTCTGCATCGAGGTAAAGGCCACATCAAAGTGCAGGCCGGCCTCTCGCAATAGCATGCCGGCCCGGCGGGCCTCCTCTTCGCCCTGCGCGGTCAGATTGACGTCGCGCCAGCCGGTAAACAGGTTGAGTTTGTTCCACTCGCTCTCGCCGTGGCGCAGCAAGACGAGCTGGGCATCATGATCCTGTCGCAACGAAACATCCTTCCCTTGAGGCGGTGGCGCAAAATAGGTGCAACGGGCTTGATCTGTCCACGTTGCAAAGTCGCTGCCGGCGGGCCCCGGAGTGCGACCGCAAAGCCGCAGCCTCGCATCTGGATCGCCCTTACCCTGCCTGAGACGACCCTGGCCGCCACCTCGCCCGTAACTCCGGCAATGGGCAAGGTGCGGCCGGGAAAATTTTGCCGGGCAGCTCCCCGCCCGTTTCCCCGGGAGCTAAAAAAGCGAGCGATTTCCTCAAGTTCCGCGCGCCCAGAGGGCGGCACGTTTCTGGCATGGCGGGTGCGGAGCTTGATCAGCAGAATGCGCGCATGCCCTTGTCAAAGATCCCACCCCGTCTTCTTCGCCGCACACTGGCAGCCGGCCTTGCGGCGCTATTGACGTTTTTGCCGGTCGAAGCCCTTGCCTATTCCCGGATCAAGGATCTGGTCAGCGTCGAGGGCGTACGCGACAACATGCTGATCGGCTATGGCCTTGTGGTTGGGCTCAACGGCACCGGTGATTCTTTGCGCAACGCGCCGTTCACCCAGCAGTCGCTGCAGACCATGCTGGAACGGCTCGGGGTCAACACAACCGGCCAGACCATGCAGACCAAGAACGTGGCTGCGGTAATGGTCACAGCCAATCTGCCGCCCTTCGCCTCCCAGGGTACCCGCATCGATATCTCGGTGGGTGCCATGGGCGATGCCAAATCGCTGCAGGGCGGCACCTTGCTCGTCACTCCGCTCTACAGTGCCGATGGCAATGTCTACGCCGTGGCCCAGGGACCCGTCACGGTCAGCGGCTTTACGGCCCGCGGTCAGGCGGCCAGCGTGACCCAGAACGTACCCACCGCCGGGCGCATACCCAACGGCGCCATCGTCGAGCGACAGACGAGCTTCAAGCTCGATGACGAGCACAGCCTCAAGCTGTCACTGCACAATCCCGACATCACCACCGCCGTGCGCATTGCCAGAGCCATTGACCGCTTCATCGGCAAGAAGGTGGCGCAGGCTACCGATCCCGCCAATGTGAGTCTGAAAATACCGGTGAACTATCCCAATGGCGTTGTCGGCATGCTCGATGATATCGATCACTTGCGTGTCACGCCCGATCAGTCAGCCAAGGTGGTGGTTGACGAAAAGACCGGCGTCATCGTCATGGGTGCCAATGTGCGCATCTCCACGGTCGCCATCGCCCAGGGCAATCTGACCATCCGCGTCACCGAGACCCCGCAGGTAAGCCAGCCCGCGCCGTTCTCCAAGACCGGCACCACAAAAGTCGTTCCGCGCACCCAGCTGCAGGTGAGCACGGGCCAGGGCAACAAGATGATGGTCCTCAATCAGGGTGTCTCGCTGCAGAAGCTGGTCGACGGGCTCAATGCGCTGGGCGTCGGACCACGCGACATCATCTCTATCCTGCAGGCCATCAAGGCAGCCGGCGCGCTGCAGGCCAATCTGAAGGTCATCGGCTGATGAACGCGAGCTTTTCCGCAGCTCTGTCCCTGGCCACCACCCCGAAGGTGGTCGCGCCGGCCCAGGCGACCAACTATCGCGCCGCGCACACGGCGGCGGTGACCTTCGAGGGCCAGTTCATCAGTCAGATGCTGAGCCCGATGTTCAAGGGCCTTTCGACCGGCGGTCCGTTCGGCGGCGGCCAGGGTGAAGCGATGTTTCGCTCGCTGATGATCGATCAATTCGGCAAGTCCATGGCGCAGCGCGGAGGCTTTGGTCTTGCCAACGAGATCACCCGCGCCCTGCTCAGCCATCAGGAGGTTGCATCGTGAAGGATCCCCGCCTCGTCACCGTCATGGCTCTGGCAGAACAGCTGATTGCAATTTTTGAGGCCGATATCGCTGCTCTGCGGGCCTGCCGCCCGCAAGCCATGGCCTCACTGATCCCCCAGAATCAGGAATTGATTGCGGCCTACGGACGCGAAGCCCAGGGCCTCAGCCGGGCGGTGCTGGAAGGCCTGCCCGAGGCCGCGCGCCAGCAGCTGGAGGCCTCGACGGGCCGTGTGCGCGAAGTGCTGAACCGGCACCGGCGCATGGTGCTCTGCGTCAAGAATGCCAGCGAAGGCCTGGTAAAGGCAGTCGCCGAGGAAGTCGACCGCCGGCGCGCGCGCGCGCGGCCCTACACCGCCCTGAACGGGACGACGAGCCCGTCGCGGAACCGCGCACCCGGTGCGTCGCTCGTCTACAACGCGGTGATCTAGCCCTGCTCAGAACGCGTTGAAGATGCCGCCAACGATATCGTTGGCAAGTCCGAAGCCGGCGCCGAGGCCAAGTCCGGAGACAAGATTGCCCATAAATCCTCCGCCTGATGTTGCGTAGGATTGCTGCGCCCAGCCGCGCGGCTGAAAAGACGGCTGTGGCTGAGCCCCAAGCTGGCTTTCGAGGGTATGGATGTACTGGGCCATCTGCTCGAGCAGCATCTGGGTTTGCTGGTTCTGCGTCTGGATCGCGAGGGCCGCTTCCTTCAGATCAAGGGTGAGCTCGCGCGCGAGCTGGGCATCGCTGATTGCAGTTTGCAGCTTGCCGGCCAGATTGCCCACGGCCGTCGCCACCTGAGATCGGAA
>JAKAVI010000160.1 GCA_021817355.1 Pseudomonadota bacterium
CTCAGGCAGTAGAGCACAAGCTTGGGCAGACCTTTCGCCAGACCATGGCGGATGGAATTGCCCGAGAGGTGGAAGCCTATTATGCCCCTATGGACCACTGGTTCGCATGCCGCACCATTCGGACATCTGAAGGCCTGATCACCTTTTTCCGAGTCACGACTGCGGATCGCGAGCGCGATACCGCGCTCAAGACCTCGGAAGCACGACTCCAGTCGATCTTTAGCAATCTCAATCTTGGCGTTACGATTCTAAACGGCGATGGTGTTATCCTGGACGCAAATAGTGCCGCAGAACATATCCTTGGCATTGCCCGTCATAAACTGTGCGGCATGTCAGTCAACAGCGTAGCCTGGCGAGCCGTTGATGCCAATGGCCGGGAACTGGCCGGTAGCGAGTTTCCCGCCATGGTGGCACTGCGCACAGGCTCCGTAGTTCGCCAATTTGTAATGAGCGTCTTTAATCCTGAGCGCGCACAACGACGCTGGCTCTCGCTAGACGCCTGTCCCGTTCGGGTCTATCCCGAAACGACCCCTTCCCATGTCTACGTCATCCTGTCGGACATTACTGAACGCCAGGAGGAAGAGCGCGAACTCAAACTCAGCCGCCTGTTCATGGCAATGGCTCAGAAGGTCACCTCGATCGGCAGTGCGGCAATCGACTTTCGAACTGGAAAATGGAACTGGTCTGAGGAGACCTTCCGTATCTATGGTGTCGATCCGCGCACTTTCGTGCCAAGTGCTGCGTCACTCTCAGCTCTGGTTCACCCCGAAGACCGGGAGGCACTACTTTCTGCTCCCGATCTCGCCAGAACGGGGATTACCCCGCCGCCGATTGAATATCGTATCCGGCGCCCGGACGGCGAGGAACGACTGCTGAGGCGCGAGGCACTCCTGATCCGTGACGACAGCCGAGATGTCATCGGCATCGTAGGAACGGTTCAGGACGTTACTGAAGTCCGTGCCAAGGAACGCGAAAAGGAGCTTCTTCAGATACAGCTCAATCACGCACAGCGACTGGATGCACTGGGAAAATTTGCTGGCGGTATCGCCCATGACCTCAACAATACGCTGGTTCCGGTCCTCGCCCTTTCGGAAGTGATTGCCACTTCGCTCGCTCCGGACGATGAGCGCTTGCAACTTATTGGCATGATACGAAGTGCCGCCGAAAGGGCGCGTGATCTGCTCGGACAGGTCTTGGCTTTTACGCGCCGAGACCCTCCCAATCAACAGCGCATTCACCTCGACGATTTTCTCAAATCTGCGATGGGCCTCCTCCGCGCGAGTATTCCCAATTCCATAGAACTCACGACCCATACAGTGCCGAGTCCACCAGTATTTGCCGACCCGTCTCAGTTACACCAGGTGCTGATGAACCTCCTGACAAATGCAGCCCACGCGATCGGGTCACAGCGGGGTCAAATTGATATCACCCTGAACCAGGGCACCATGACCGGGACCGCTGATGCCAATGAGGACACGGCGTCGTATGCCATTATTTCTGTCACGGACACGGGTTGCGGAATGAGCGAGGACGTGCGCGCGCAGATGTTTGAACCATTCTTCACCACAAAACACCCGGGTTCGGGTACCGGCCTTGGTCTATCCGTGGTGCTTGGCATCGTGACAGCACACGGCGGAAGGGTCGCGGTGAAGAGCGTCCAAGGCGCGGGAACGCGTTTTGACATATACCTTCCATTTGCCAAATAGTGGGGAGAAATAGTGGGGGAGACGGAAGGTCCTATGTTCGTGAATTTGATATTGTCACACGCTGCATTGCCGCATCAAATGATACTGCCGATGCAACTTTTGCGGGTAAGCATTTCTCCGCTCACTATCCTCACCTGACATTGTCTACTCTATTGAAAAGACAGCTACGTCTGGGATTTTAATCGCTAACAGCCCCAATCCTCCCGCCACGTGATGATATTCTCTGCCATCGGCACACAGGACTGGGCCCTCTTGTCAATCTGCGCGTCGCCTGAGCCAGCTGCGTTCGTTGGGGCAGAGACAACTTGAAGAACTCGAGCCTTGTGTTGTAAATCGGTTGGATACACCCCACTATGGACGTTGACCCCTAATCGGTGCGCAGACACCTGACATTGATCCGTAGCGAGCGGACCTCTATTGGGCATTTGTGTGCCACGTGACGACAGTAGACGCAGCCACTTGCAAGCATCATCTACCAAGCCATGCCAGTAACCGAATGACCGGAACCTTTTCACGCCGTACTTTTCTGGGTGGAGTGACCCTGTCCCTGATGGCGGCGGGTGTCAGGGCCAATGCTCTGAACGGCCCCCCGTCCAGCGACATAAATACTGCCCTGCTGGCACGCGCACTGGCGGCAATGCGCAGGCAGTCTTCACAACTGCGCGCCACAGACAGGCTTGCGGTCGTCGATTTTACCCTGCCGTCAAAGAGTCCGCGCATGTACCTGGTCGACTTGCGGGCGCGAACCGTGCACAGTGTTCTAGTGGCCCATGGCTTGGGCTCCGATCCCGATTATACCGGCTGGTTGATACGCTTCTCCAATGTTCCAGGCTCCCTTGCGACCTCCGCCGGCGGCTATGTAACCGGTCCCGCCTATGTTGGCGAACACGGGCATTCACTGCGTCTGCAGGGGCTGGATGCGACAAATTCGAATGCAGAGGACCGAGCGATCGTTATTCATTCTGCATGGTACGTAAGCCAGGAACGCGCCCTGTCCACGGGAAAGATTGGCCGCAGCGATGGCTGCTTTGCGGTTGCGCAGACGTCTCTGGAGCAGGTTCTGAGCCACCTTGGAACTGGCCGCTTCCTTTATGCAGAAAAGCTGAGAGCGTGACCTGACTGTTTGCAACGAGCATAGCGGTACGCCAATGGCCTGCCTGCGCTCATGGTTGCCGATTATAGGCAGCCAGAGTTAGCCCCTTCCAACATAAGGCATGCCACTGGCCATGATCGTCATGAACAGTATATTGGCATCGAGAGGCAGCGTGGCCATGTGCACCACCGCCGCAGCCGCATGTTCCACATCCATTACCGGCTCAGGCGCGGTGCTGCCGTCAGCTTGCAGAACACCATGCACCATACGGGCCGTCATGGAGGTCTGAGCATTTCCAATATCGATCTGCCCGCAGGCGATGTTGTGCACCCGACCCTCCAGCGCCGTGGACCTTGTCAATCCCGTCATCGCATGTTTGCTGATGGTATATGGAGCAGACAACGGTCGCGGGGTATGCGCCGAGATTGATCCGTTATTGATGATCCGCCCTCCCTTGGGATCCTGGGCCTTCATAAGACGAATGGCCTCCTGAGTGCACAGGAATGCGCCGGTGACATTGGTCGCAATGGCCCGCTCCCATTGTGCGAATGGAACGTCTTCAATGGGTGCAGGCATGGTCCCGGTTCCGGCATTGTTGAAGAGGACGTCGAGACGCCCAAATTGCTTATGCACAGCCTCAAACAGCGCCCGGACCTGCTCTGGCTTACCCACGTCGACAGGATAGGTCATTGCCTCCGTACCGCGCCCGCGACAGGCAGCGGCGCACTCCTCAAGCGGCTCGGACCGCCGCCCCGTCAAAACCAGCTTCGCCTTGCGCTCAGCAAATGCCAGCGCGGTAGCGCGCCCGATTCCAGAGCCAGATCCCGTAACCAGAACTACCTGTTCCATTCTATACCTTCCAAAGTACGCATAGGCTTTATAATTCGATCCACTGTGCAACCGCACAGATGTGGAATCAAGCTGCGCATCCTCTGTACAAGCTGCCTTCCGGTGGCATAAAGCGACACCATCAACCACCTGCCCACGCCCATTAGGACGCTTCCCGTCATAACCCGCCTGGGCTATTTGTGGATTTTGCTTTGCTCATGATGCCAAGTAGGATGGAAGCTCCTGCTGACTTGGCGTCCCCTGTCGAACGCGAAGCTATGTCTCATCACGGCGCCAGCGTAGCCATGTCATATTGGAGCCATGAGCGGAGTAGGCTTTACCGAAACTCGGGCCTAGATTTCCGTACACCGGCTTAACGGGGACTGCCTGGCCGCTCGTCGCTTGGGTTTATGGGTGATACATGTTTGAAGAGTTTGATGTTGTCATTATTGGAGCAGGTATAGCCGGCGCATCGCTAGCCGCCAACCTTACCAGCACTCATAGAGTGATCGTCCTAGAACGTGAAGAGTTTGCCGGTTTTCATTCTACCGGAAGGTCAGCGGCCCAGTTTTCTGAAATCTATGGTAACAGCGCGGTAAGGGCCCTGACCCGGGCCAGTCGGAGATTCCTATATAATCCCCCACAGGGCTTTTGCGAGTCTGCATTGGTGCTGCCGCGAGGCTCGCTCTTCATAGCACGGCAGGACCAACTTCCTCAGCTTGCCGACTTCTCCACCCAGAATGACGTCGGTGACTGCATCCGGGCGGTAAGCACGAGTGAGGCCTTGCAAATGTGCCCCGTCCTGCGTCCGGATTATGTTGCCGCCGCCGTATTCGAGGAAGCAGCGGCCGACATGGACGTAAATGCTCTACATCAGGGCTATCTTCGGCAGCTACGCCAGGGGGGCGGTCAGGTGCTGCTGAATGCCGAAGTTCTTGCGCTTTCTCATTCCAGAGGGGTTTGGAAGGTGCAAACGCGTAATGGCTCTTTTCAGGCACCTGTCGTAGTCAATGCTGCGGGCGCCTGGGCCGACCAGATCGCAATCAGGGCGGGAGCCCGCCCGCTTAAAATCCAGCCCTGCAGGCGCACGGCTGTGCTAGTGGACCCGCCGCCGGACATCGCCACGGCCAGATTTCCGATGGTCATCGACATTGACGAGACATTTTACTTCAAGCCTGATGCGGGCCTGCTATTTCTTACTCCGGCAGATGAGAGCCCCGTCGAGCCGTGTGACGTTCAGCCGGAAGAAATTGACGTCGCCATTGCGATTGACCGCGTACAAGAAGCTACAACCTTGCAGATTTCCCGGGTCCGCAAGCGCTGGGCGGGCTTACGTTCCTTCGCGCCGGATCGAACGCCTGTCATCGGGTTCGATCCGTTCATTTCCGGCTTCTTCTGGCTTGCCGGCCAAGGAGGATACGGAATTCAGACCGCTCCAACTGCAGGGGCATTGGCTGCAGCTTTGATCCGCCAGGACCTGCCGTACGACCTTCGCGCTCTACCCGTTAATGAGCTCTCACCTGGACGCAAGGCACTCGCAGCCGCGCCTACATAGAACCGGACCGGTCACCTCGGAGGAAATCACTCATTTAATCGTTTTCGACAATCCCGATCACGTAGTCCTTCCCTTCCCAACGCTGCTCATCTGTCCAAAAGAAGGTGAAATCAACGTGCCCGCCACATCCGAGTCCGGAGATATCCAGTTCTGCGACAAACAGACCAAGCCCGGTTTTGTCAGTCTCTACATCTTGAATATTCTGCCAGCCATTGATGCCCCAATGCACCCGTGCCTGACTGCGCAACGCGATGTAAAGGCGGTGACCGCGAAAGATATTGGCGGGTTGATGATTGGGGCCCCAAATTGCGAAATCTACTCGCGGCCGCTTTCCGCCATAGCGGGCCCAGGTCGCACCAGGCCGGTCAACCGGCGCACCACGGGCACGGCTGTAGCATAGCTTTAAAAATTCACTGTGCGCCCAGACCAAAGGCATCGCCGACCCGCTTGGCCGGCCGGGCTCAAGATCGTAAGCATCGATGGACGCACTATCCCAAACCTGTTCGGGCAAAAGACCCAGTGGATTTGCCATTTTCTTCATCGCCATTAGATATGGTTCGACGTCTTCACCGCAGAGCAGTGCGTAGTGTCCGCGCTCGCCCACGAGCAAAGGCCAACCGCGCCCAAGACCGGTACCATCAAAAGCGCGGCCATCTGCGTGCTCGCCATAACCATCATCATTATATCTGTGCCAGACAGGCCCACTTGGTGTTTCGGTCTTCAGAAGCACGTCAACCGCCTTCAGCGACGCTACGATAAGGGGGTCATCGGCGCGGCGTAGCCCATAGCGCACGAGTTGGAGAAAATCTGTGGAGACTTGCGCGCTGGCCGGCAGATCCAGATCTTGGGCGCGATTTTTGATGGCGACGGGGTCTGTCGGTGCGCGCCGGTGGGTTTGCGGATCAAGCGGTACCGTGCGCATGAAATAACCCTCAATGCCAAGCCGGCAGGCAAGTTCAGAACCACGCACGAAAGCCCAACTCTCTATTTGCGCATTCCAATAGTCGGCAATTTTACGTGCAAAATCCCGGTCTGCCGGTTCGAGGAATTGGCTGCCTTCAACCAAAGCAGCAATGCTGACAGCCAACGTAAAGGTATTAATGCCGGCATCTTCTTCCCAGCGATCCTGATGGGTAGCGGGTCCCTGACGGGCGATAAAGCCGAGTGCCCGTATGATCATGTCCTGAACCGGAATGTTATGCAGCTTTCCGTGATCATGTAGCTGAGCAGCCAGCAGCACGGGAAACGCAACTTCATCGAGCTGGACACCGGTCCAAAATGCTGTGCCGCCTAGCCACTGATTTTGAAACCAGCGGCCGTCCTCCTGTTGCGTGGCAATGAGATAGCGCAGCGTGTCACGCGCATTGTGATACGCGCCCAGTGCAACAAGTCCTCCTGCAGTTTCAACCAGATCGCGTGACCAGATCAGATGATAACCGCCTCGACTCTGGCTGGCATCGCCCCATGGTACCGAAAGGCTCGCCACGGCAGCCCCGCGATAGGTGCGGTCTTCGTGGATTTTGAGTACAGAGGCCGAAACCGCAAACATGTCCTCCAGTCCTGGGACAAGCTGTGGCGGGACTATCCCGTCATGCCATTCCTGCCACGCTGCGACCTGCGAGGACCACTCCGCGTCGAAGTCGTCCATCAAGGCGGAGATCGCCAGTGTTGCCGCCGCTTGGCGGCTCGTTGCGAAGCCCAGCGCCAGCCGGCCTTCCCGCTGCAATTCGCCCATCAGTGCGACACAACCCGGACCGGCATGTTCGTATGTCCAGCTCATGCGTCCATTGCGGTGGAAATCCTGCCAGCCATCGCTGATACCGAAGCCGCCCGCCGACCCACGCAGGATGACATCCGCGCCCTGTGCATCCGCACCGCAGAGGGAAACCGCAAAAGGGCCCTGGTCAGCCCACAATACGGTACGTGTACCATGGCGCTCCACTGATGCCCGATTGTCTTCAGCATCCCCTCCCAGACGAGGTGCCAGCAGGGCGTAGGGGCGCAGCCGGGGATCCCCGCTAAGGGTGTAGCGCAGCAAGATCACGTCGCGCCGCTGAGATGGACAAATCTCCATCCGGAAGACGAAGCGCGGATGGTGGTGCTCGACGGTCATCGCGGGCACGCCCGGTGCCACCAGATGTACAGAATAATTGTGCATCCGGCGCAGCTCGACCCAAAAGCCCTGATCGTCGGCAATGATAAAGCCGAGATCCCGCATTTGCGGGACGTCGATGCGTGGATAGTAGACCTCGGTCAGGATGCCCTCACAGAGCGTGAACCAAAGTCGCGATGATCCGAGGCTCGTCCCAACCATGTCCTTGCGCGCCGGCGCCCAGGTAGGTTTCGGATCAGGGCTTAGGGGGGCATCCATGACATCATCTCCTTCGCGGAGCCCTTGCGGCAGATCATCTGCCGGCAGCTGGCCCAGAAACCATCCCGGTCCGTAGCGCCGACAGGGCACTCGGCAAACAAAATGGGCAGACGCCCCTCGGCCCGGGGCCCCTTGCGGCCAGCCAAGTGTGTCCCCTTATGGGCGTCTTTGATACTGAAACCATTTTGAGCCCGGGGATAGAAAACGCCTCAGGGTCGCTTCGGGGGCCAGCAAGTAGTCCCTTTGACCACTTCAGAACGGACAAAGCCCTGCCGGAGCCTCTAGACGCCCTGTTTGGCCGTTTGCCGCGCTGGGCTCGAAGAGCGCAACCCTCGACCGCACGGGACCAAAAGTCGGCGGGCCGCCTCGCGCCAGCCATTTGTCCGGTGCCGGATGCGTTCACAAAGTCGAGATCGCGACTTGGCCCACTGCACGCATGCGCTCACGACGTCCTCGCCATAGTTCGAGACACTGCCCTGGGCGCCGCACCAGGGCCTGCTTGGCTCGCACCTGCAAAAAAACCTGTAAATCCGTGTGCTCCCACACATGCGGTGGTCACTTCAGCCTCCGGCTCCCCCGACCGGAATCGCACTTCGGTTGCTGCCAGCTCGAACTGTAGACAGCGTCTGCAAGGCGGCCACCGGGGTGGGATTGGATGTTCAAAATGCGCTTTGTCTCCGGTTCGCGGATTGCACGATTACGCAAGGCGCGCGTACCCTCTCGGCCGCTCATTTTGGGGGGTACCGATGAAGCTTGCACGATTAGCCCTTGTCGCCGCAGCTATGACGCTGGCAGCCGGCATGGCACCTAACAAGAAAGTCACACCAGCTCCTACCACTCACGGCGCGACGGGCGCAGGCTCGAAGGTCATGACCGCAGGCTATGGCACCGCGGACCTCAGCCACCATGCCGGCAAGCTGGCCTTTCACTTTTTCGGCCCCATTCATGGTAACCGCGTCGCCTCGATCGCGGGCGTACCTGGCAATTATACCACCTACTATGTCGGTGCAGCCGCCGGCGGATTGTGGAAATCGGATGATGGCGGCAACACCTTCAAGCCGATCTTTGAACGGCCAGGTGCAGCGGCAATTGGTGCGATTGCCGTTGATCCCTCCAAGCCCTCGACGGTGTGGGTGGGTACCGGAGAGCCTTGGGCCATTCGCAACATCGATATCGGCGGCAATGGCGTCTACAAGACCGAAGATGGTGGCAAGACCTGGCACCATATGGGCCTTACCCAGACCGGTCGTATTGCCCGTATTATCGTCGATCCCACTGATTCGAACACGGTCTTCGTCTGCGCCGAAGGCCACCTGACGAGTAAAGATCAGCAGCGCGGCGTATTTGTCACCCACAATGGTGGCAAGACTTGGACGCGTTCCCTATTTGTCAATCCACATACAGGCTGCTCTGGCTTGTCGATCGATGCGCATGACCACAACACACTGATTGCCGGAACCTGGCAGGTTGTCATGCACACCTGGGCCGAACTCAGTGGCGGTAAAGGTAGTGGCGTATTCATCACGCACAATGGTGGCAAAACCTGGGAGCGTATCGTCGGTCACGGCCTGCCGTCTTCGCCGGTCGGAAAAATCGACGTCGGCATCGCGCCTTCCAACCCGAAGCGCATGTATGCCCTGATCGAGGCCCCCGGGCAGGGATCCATGTGGCGCTCCGACGATGGCGGCGTCAACTGGCATCGTGTCAGCTGGGACCGTACGCTGATCGGTAGGGCTGGCTATTACATCCGCCTTGCGATCTCTCCGCGCAACGACAACAAGGTTTACGTCGCCAGCAGCAGTTTCCTCGTCTCGAAGGACGGCGGAAAGAGCTGGCACGAAATGCATGTCGGCGGCGATAATCACGACATCTGGATCGATCCCAAAGACGCCACCCATATGGCCGAAACCAATGATGGCGGCTTTGCCATCACTACAACGGAGGGCAAAGGCTGGCATAGTGTTTCACTTCCGATCGGCGAGATGTATCACGTCGCTGTCGACGATCAGATCCCGTATTACATCTACACCAACATGCAGGATGACTCGACGATGCGTGGCCCGGTGGATCCCATCGGCGGCACGGCCTGGGGGATCGGAGCGCAGCAAGGCTGGGACTACGGCATGGGCGGCTGCGAAAGTGGCTTTACCGTTCCTGATGTCGTCAATCCCAACATTGTGTGGGCCACCTGCTATGGCGACGAGGTAACGCGCTGGGACGCCAAAACCCATGAGGCGCGGTCCGTGAGCCCGTGGTTCCATACCCTTGATTCAGCTCCAAACCAGACAAAGTATCGTTGCCATTGGACCGCTCCCTTGGCGATCGATCCCTTCAATCACAACATCGTCTATTTTGGTTGCCAGGTCCTCTTCGAGACCAAGGATGGTGGCCAGAGCTGGCACAAGATCAGCAAGGATTTGTCGACCCACAACCCCAAATATCTAGTGTCGTCGGGCGGCCTGATTGGTGACAATCTCGGCCAATTCTATGGCGAAGTGATTTTCGCTATTGCGCCTTCGACGGTGCAGAAGGGACTCATCTGGGTCGGCACCAATGACGGCAAAGTC
>JAKAVI010000392.1 GCA_021817355.1 Pseudomonadota bacterium
CCGATCTCTCATCCCCTTCCTCGGCCACCATGTCTTCCCGTTTCTGGCGTCCACGCTGGATCTGGTGCCCTTTTTGGGCGGACCGCCTGGCAGTGGCTATGGTCTTCTGACCGCGGGCATAGTCCTTGCCATGATGGTTGTCCCGCTCATCACAGCAACCTTGCGCGATGCGCTCGTTAGCCAGCCGGTCGCGCTCAAGGAAGCCACGATCGCACTGGGGGCAACCCGCTTCGAGGCTATCCGCTACATCCTGCTGCCGCGCACCCGCGGCGTCCTCATAGGCGCCACCTTCCTCGCCCTGGGTCGGGCCCTGGGCGAAACCATGGCCGTGCTCATGGTCAGTGGCAACGCCCTTAACTACCTACCGCAGAACATTTATTCGCCAATTTCGACGATGGCAGCCTTCATCGTGTCGCAGCTCGACAGCGCATTGCAGGACCCCTCTGGACTTGCGGTAAAGTCGCTCGCGGAAATTGCTCTTGTGCTTTGCGTCATCTCTGTCCTCGTCAACGCCGCGGCACGACTGATGCTCGCGACATGGGGACGAAGATTGTCGACAGTGGGAGGAGCCTAGCCATGGCGACCGCGGCCTCAACTGCCCAGGGCACAGGCAATAGGCCACCGCTCAAGATGCGCTGGACACGACGGATTTCAACAATATTGGGCTGGACTAGCTGTGGCCTTGCCCTTTTGACACTCTCGGGCCTGATGGTCTGGATCCTGGAAATGGTATTCGTCCGGGGCTTTAGTGCGCTGACCCCAACCGTGCTGACCACCGTAACCCAGGGTCGTGGCGGCGGACTCCTAAATGCCATCGAAGGCACCGGGGTTCTGTCGCTCGGCGCCCTTCTTCTTGCGGTACCGTTCGGGATGGCGTCAGGAATTTATGTCGCTGAATACCACTACAGCCGCTGGGCCTCGGTCATCGGCTTTCTTGCCGACGTGCTGGTGGGCGTGCCCTCGATCGTGATGGGCTATTTTGGCTATGTCACCATGGTTGAGTGGCTTGGCTGGAACTTCTCGGTCGCCGCGGGCGCCATCGTCCTTGCCATCATCTGCCTGCCTTACATCTGCCGTACCACCGAAATGGCCCTGAAACAGGTGCCGGCGGAAATTCGCGAAGCCGCCTATGCGCTGGGCGCCAGCGACCGCCGCGTCATCCTGCGCATTTGTTTGCCCGCGGCACTGCCGGGGATCCTCACAGGTGTCCTTCTTGCCCTCGCCATCTCGGTCGGTGAAACAGCCCCCCTGCTCTATACCGCAGGCTGGTCAAGCTTCATGTGGGACGGCCATCTCACCCATTCCCCGGTTGGCTATCTCACCTATGCAATCTGGACGTTCATCAACGAGCCCTTTGCCTCGGCTAACGCACTGGCATATGCCGCAGCTCTGCTTGTCACGGGGTTTGTACTTATCATCAACATCGTGGCGCGCTTTACCCTCAATCGCGCCAATATTTAAGACAGCAACATCCCGACCAGCGGCGGACTTTGCTGGTGCCTCATGCCACTGCCACAACCGCACACACCTGCCTCGCACCAGCGCACTTGCGGCCCTGAGAGGGGTGCACGCTCCGCGAAAACTCTGGCTGTGGTGAAAGACGCCTCAGCGCCGCTCCTGGGCCTTACGCTGGCGCGCGCGGTGGTTTACGCGCGCTCAGTAGAAATGTGCTGACGAACGAGATCGCGCAGGCAGCCGCCATGTAGAGGGCGATGGCGGTTGTCGTCCCGAAGTGCTCAAGCAAAGTGGCAGCAATGATCGGCGCAAATCCACCGCCCACCACGGCTCCCAACTGATAGCCAAGTGAGGCTCCGGAATAGCGGAGCTTGACGGGAAACAACTCGGCAAAGAGCGCCGCCTGCGGTCCGTACATCACGCTCAACAGAATAAGTTCGATGCCGATCGCGAGCGTAACCAGAACAGGCGAACCCGTATCCATCAACGGAAAGATGGCGAAGGCCCATATTCCCGCAAGCGCAGCACCCGTCATAAAGATGCCAATGCGACCCCAGGCATCGGACAATCTGCCGGCAATCAGCAGCGCCGGTATCATCGCCAGACTGCCGATCATCACCGCTGAAATCATCACCAGTTTGGACAGATGCAGCGTCGCCGTGCCGTAGGCGATGGCATAGGTAATGGCGACATAGAAGCAGATGTTATTTGCAAGGAATGCTCCGCCTGCCAGCACGATTTGGCGCGGGTGGTCGAGGATCACCTCGAGGATCGGCGACCTGCGGCGTAGCGGAGCCACGACCGGTCTTGTCTCACCTTGAGACCTGCTGAATTCAACGGTTTCTTCGAGCTGGAACTGAATGTAGATCCCCAAACCGACGATCACCAGGCTGAATAGAAATGGCAGGCGCCAGCCCCAGCTGGCGAAGGCGCTGGGAAGAAGCCACGCAGCGGCCAGATAATAGACCGCGTTCGCCAGCACGAGACCAACCGGAACACCGACCTGGGCAAAGCTGCCATAGTAGCCACGTCGGTTCGTCGGCCCGCTTTCAACCGCAATCAACACCGCGCCGCCCCATTGACCGCCAACTGCAAGTCCCTGCACTACGCGCAGCAGCACGAGCATCAGCGGAGCCAAATCGCCCAGCGCCTGATAGCCAGGCAGAAAGCCGATCAAGGTCGAGGCAATCCCCATGCTCAGCAGGGCAATGAAGAGAGCGGTCTTGCGTCCAAAGCGATCGCCAATGTGACCGAAGAGGGCGCCCCCCACAGGGCGCGCCAGAAACCCGACCGCAAATGTACTGAACGCTGCAATCTGCGCGACGTAGGGACTCAGCGTATGGGGAAAAAACAGCTTCGGAAATACCAGCGCCGCGGCCGTGCCATATACAAAGAAGTCATACCACTCGATCGAGGCCCCCGCGGCCGCCGCAAGTGCGATCCCCGTCACGTGCCCGCCCGTCGGCTCTTTTGTCATGCGCGCTCTTCCCCCCATGGCTGACCTTAAAATTTCCGGCGATCACCTGAACACGCGCCCTTGCGCCAGGCGGAAACATGTCCTTGCCGGCAGAGCGGGTAGGCGCGGGTCGCCGCCTTGCAGATCAGACAAACCGCCGCTGATGTTTCTGGTTCGGCGCAAACACTCCCCTGCCCCAGGCTGGTTCCCAGGATTTTCTTCATTCATACAATAGTGAACTTTTTGAAGGGCGCAACACCCTGATGGGCACCCTGATGGGCGCCGGTCACAAGGCCCCCATCCTTGCCACGCGTCCTGGCCAGGCTAAGGGGAGCAAGAGCCCGCGCCGTCAAAGAGGGGATGAACTTACCTACGAAGGAATGGAAGGTGCACCGCGTCGGGGGTGAAGGCTTATGACCAAACGCAAACCAGCGACGTACGCTGCCGTACGTCGCTGCTGCGTTCGCCCCAAAGACGAGGGTCTTCGCTCAGCGCTTGGAGAACTGGAAGCTGCGGCGGGCTTTGGGCCGGCCATACTTCTTGCGCTCGACCGTACGCGGGTCACGGGTAAGGAACCCGCCCGACTTTAGGGCAGCACGCAAGGCCGGCTCATACGCGACCAGCGCCTTGGAAATGCCATGGCGCACGGCACCGGCCTGACCAGAGAGACCGCCTCCCTTAACGCTCACAATCACATCAAACTGGCCATCACGATTGGCCGCGATCAGAGGCTGGCGCAGGATCATCCGCAGCACCGGACGGGCAAAATAGAGCTTTTCTTCCTTGCCGTTTACAGTGATCACACCGCGCCCCGGCTTGATCCAGACGCGGGCGACCGCATCCTTGCGCTTTCCCGTGGCATAGGCGCGGCCGAGAGCGTCACGATTGGGGTGCGACGACTGAGCTTTTTCGGCAGGCGATTCCGGCGCTGGCGCCTTGATCAGCGTCGATTTCAGCTCGCTGAAGCTTTTCACTTCATCTGCCATGATCAGGCCACCTTCGCTTTGCGATAGTTCGTGTTTTTTGGATTCATCGCTGCAATATCCACGGGCTCGGGCTTCTGGGCCTCGTGAGGATGCTCGGCGCCGGCATAGACGCGCAAATTGGCCATCTGCTTGCGACCCAAAGGCCCGCGCGGGATCATGCGCTCAACCGCCTTTTCGACGATGCGCTCAGGGAACTTGCCAGCCATGATGGCGCCAGCAGTACGCTCCTTGATGCCACCGATATAGCCGGTGTGATGATAGTAAACCTTGTTCTTCAGCTTATTGCCGGTCAGCAACACCTTGGCGGCATTGATGACGATGACATTGTCGCCACAATCCATATGCGGGGTGTAGCTGGGCTTGTGCTTGCCGCGCAGACGATTGGCAACAAGGCTCGCGAGCCGGCCAACGACGAGACCTTCGGCGTCGATGACGACCCACTTCTTCTCGATCTCGGACGGCTTGGCCGAGTAGGTTTTCATGGCACTGTTCTCCGGTGAGAGCGGTGACTTAGCCGCGCGCCGTCTGTCCGTCAAGGGAAAAAGCCCGGAAACCCCCCTGAAAATGGCGCTTTTCCTGATGCGGTAATATAATACCACATTGCGAAACCAACCCTGCCAGGTGGCGGCCATTGGCGCACCTCACCCTGCCGCATCCTTGCTTCGGGGCTCGCGCATTGCCTGGATCTGGCAAAAGGCGCAAAAAGAACGGCATAGACTGTCTTCAACTCTGTCGTTGACCGGACCCGAACGTCTGTCAGATGCGGCTGGCGGCTTAGCATCTCCTGCCTGAGAGCACGTACGGCGTGAATAAGGAGTGACCGCGATGTCATCACCCCCCCTCGTCCTTGGCGACCGCCATGGCGCCGTGCTGCGCCTCACCCTCAACCGGGCGGCGGCCCGAAATGCGCTAAGTCTGGAGCTCATGGAAGCGCTCAAGGCAGAGCTCAAGACCGCCGCACGGCAACGCGACCTTCATGTCATCGTGTTGGCCGCGGAGGGGCCCACGTTTTCCTCAGGTCATGATCTTAAAGAGATGGCCGCCAAGCGCAGCGATGCTGACATGGGGCGGGAGGCATACGCCCAGATCTTCCAGTGCTGCTCCCAACTCATGATGGCCATCGTCCGTCACCCCTTGCCGGTTATTGCAGAGGTTCAGGGCATCGCCACGGCGGCAGGCTGCCAGCTTGTTGCCAGCTGCGATCTTGCCGTGGCCTCCACCGCGGCCCGCTTTGCCACTCCTGGAGTCAATATCGGCCTTTTCTGCTCAACCCCGATGGTCGCGCTCTCGCGCAACCTCTCGCGCAAGCACGCCATGGCGATGCTCCTGACCGCAGACATGGTTTCTGCCGAAGAGGCGCACGGCCTTGGCCTTGTCAACAAGGTGGTTCCCCCAGAGCTCCTCACCACTGAAACCATGACCCTCGCCGAACGGATTGCCGCCAAGCCCCGCGCCACGGTGCAAACCGGCAAGGAAGCCTTCTATCGCCAACTCGAACTGCCCCTCAGCGAAGCCTATGCCTATGCTGCCCAGGTCATGACCGAGAACATGCTTGCTGACGAAGCCCAGGAAGGCATCTGCGCCTTCCTCGAAAAGCGGCCACCTAATTGGCCCGCATAGCACCCGCCGCGGACAGATCCATACACAGCTTTGCGATACGAGAAAGCGATGCCGAACTATCCCGACAGCCTTATCAAATCGATCCTACGCTCGACCAAGACCATTGCCATGGTCGGCGCCAGCGGAAATGAAATGCGTCCCTCCTACTTCGCGATGAAATATCTTCTCGACAAGGGCTTTCTCATCGACCCCGTCAATCCCACACTCGCTGGCAAGGAAATTCTGGGTCGCAAGGTCTATGCCAACCTTGCCGAGGTGCCTGGCCCCATCGACATGGTCGACATATTCCGCGGGGCCGATGCCGCGCCAGGCATCGTACGCGAGGCTATCGCCGAAAAGTCCCGACTCGCCATCAAGGTGATCTGGATGCAGCTCGGTGTTAAAAGCGAAGAAGCGGCTGAGCTTGCAGAGGCTGCTGGCCTTACCGTGATCATGGATCGCTGCCCCAAGATCGAGCACGGACGGTTTTCCGGCGAGATCGGCTGGATGGGCGTCAATCGCCGCGTCATCGATAACCGCAAGCCCGCACTGTTCGGCAAAGGCGGGAGTCTCACCCGCGGATGATATCGCGCCATGCCACGCCGATGACGATTTACGGTGATGCTATTTCGGGCAATTGCCTCAAGGTGAAATTTGTCGCGGACCTCCTCGGCATTGCCTATCGCTGGATAGAGACCAGCGTACTCGAGCAAAAGACGCGTACCGCCGAATTTCTGGCCATCAACCCGGCAGGTCAGGTACCAGTGGTGCAGTTTGCTGATGGGCAGATACTTTCTCAGTCCAACGCCATCATGCTTTATCTGGCCGACGGCTCAAGACTCATTCCTGCCGATCTGTTTGCACGCGCCCAAATGTTCCAGTGGCTGTTCTGGGAGCAGTACAGCCACGAGACGGCGATTGCCGTACTGCGATTCCGGACGGTCTTTCTGAAGATTCCCGAAAACAGGATCGATCCCTCCTTGCGGCCCCGCTGCAACGCTGTGCTTGACCTGATGGAAAACCATCTTGCGCAACGACACTATTTCGTGGGAGGGGCGCTCTCGCTTGCCGACATCGCGCTTCTTGCCTACACGCGATTTGCCCCGGAAGCCGGGTTGGCTCTGCCACAAAATGTTACCCACTGGATCAAGCGTGTTGAAGACGATCTAAAGCTCGCCCCCTGACTGAAGGAGCCTCTCATGCTGACAATCTGGGGCCGCACGACATCCGTCAATGTCCAGAAGGTGATGTGGACGGTCGGTGAACTCGACCTGAGCTGTCGGCGCATCGATGTTGGCGGGCGCTTTGGCGGTCTGACCAGTGCCGAGTTTCGGGCACTAAACCCGAACAGGCTCATTCCGGTTCTTCAGGATGAAGATCTCGTTCTGTGGGAGTCACACGCCATCATACGCTATCTCTGCGCGCAATATGGCAGCGGTACGCTCTGGGCTGTCGACGCGCGCCTTCGCGCCGAAGCCGACCAGTGGATGGAGTGGACATCAACAACACTACAGCCCGCCTTTACCGGCGGCGTCTTCTGGGGCTTTTATCGCACGCCGGCACAACAGCGGAACTGGACAGCCATCACAGCGGCGCTGACACGCTGTGCCGAGCTTTTCGCTCTCCTCGACAAGGTCCTCAGTTCGCGCCCATATCTTGGCGGCGATCAGTTTTCCATGGCCGATATCGCAGCGGGAGCCCAGCTCTATCGCTACTTTACCCTCGACATCGAGCGACCTCACCTGCCCCATGTCAAAGCCTGGTATCAACGGCTCAGCCAACGCCACGCCTACGCCGGCCATGTGATGGTTCCCTATGACGAACTGCGGGGCTGAAGCGGCGGAGGTAACCGCAAGCTTCACCACGCGTTCGATCAGGACCAATATCTAAGTAAACTCGCAAAGTGCAGTACCGGCGCGCATGGTAAACCCGCGCGCAACCGGAAACCCGTTGCCGTAAACTCTTCACAGCGGGCCAGCGTGCGACCCGTCTCTGCCGCCTCAATCTACATAATATTTGGTGGGAGTTTGTACATTGCCGGCGCAGGGCCTGCGGGTTGAAGTGCCGCGGTGGCAGCATGGCAGGTGGCTTGCTCCACGCCCGGCCGTTGGCTACTGATTTCACGCAAGCGCCGCAGGAGAGACCCATGAGCGATTACGGCTTTTCCACCTTGAGCGTTCATGCGGGGGCCCAGCCCGATCCGGCGACCGGAGCGCGTGCCACGCCCATCTATCAAACGACCTCTTACGTGTTTGAAGACGCCGACCATGCTGCCGCCCTGTTCAACCTTCAGGTCTTTGGCAACATCTATTCGCGTATCAATAATCCCACCAATGCGGTACTCGAAGAACGCGTTGCCGCCCTTGAAAATGGCCGTGCTGCACTCGCCGTGAGTTCCGGTCATGCCGCCCAGTTCATCGCTTTTCACACTTTGATGGGACCAGGCGATGAGATCGTCGCTGCCCGGCAGCTCTATGGCGGTTCGATCAACCAGCTCAGCCAGGCTTTTGCCAAGTTCGATTGGCGCGTCAAATGGGCTGACGCCCGCGACCCGGAAAGTTTCCGCGCCGCACTGTCGCCGCGGACCAAAGCCATTTTCATCGAGAGCATCGCCAACCCCGGTGGTATCGTCGTTGATCTTGAAGCTATAGCCGCAGTCGCCCATAAGGGCGGCGTTCCGCTTGTCGTCGACAACACATTTGCCACACCCTATCTGATCCGCCCGATCGAATGGGGTGCAGACATTGTTCTGCATTCGGCCACCAAATTTCTGGGTGGTCATGGCAATTCCCTGGCCGGGATCATCGTGGATTCAGGACGCTTTGATTGGGGCAGCGGCAAATTCCCAACCCTGAGCGAGCCCTGCCCCTCCTATCACGGCATCAAACTGTGGGAGACTTTCGGGGACATGGCCTTTGCCATCGCCTGCCGGGTGCTGGGCTTGCGCGATCTGGGTCCTGCATTGTCGCCAACCAACGCATTCCTGGTGCTGACTGGCATCGAGACCCTGCCCTTGCGCATGCAGAGGCATTGCGACAACGCCCTCGCCGTCGCCAAATGGCTCAAAAAGGATCCGCGCGTGGCCTGGGTCAATTATGCCGGCCTTCCCGACGATCCCTGCTACAACCTCCATCGCACCTATTGTCCCAAAGGTGCCGGTGCGGTGTTCACCTTTGGCCTTAAGGGGGGCTACGAGGCCGGCATTGCTCTGGTGAATTCGGTGAAGCTCTTCAGTCACCTCGCCAATGTCGGAGATACCCGCAGTCTTATCATCCATCCTGCTTCCACCACCCACCGGCAGCTAAGCGAGGAACAGAAGAAGGCGAGCGGAGCCACCGGCGATGTGGTGCGCCTGTCGGTCGGGATCGAAGATCTTGCTGACCTGATCAGTGATCTCGATCAGGCACTGAGCGCCGTAGCGGACTGAGGCTCTTCCAGGGCCCTGCCTTTACCGGAGGTCTCATAGGCGTGCCATAACGCTGCGGAAAACAGCGCCACTGCTGTGATCTGATGGGTCGCAGCAAGCGGGATCGGTACCTGATTGAGGAGAGTGGCAATGCCAAGGGAAATCTGGATGAGCACCAGGCCAAAAACAAGATGCGCGCTCATCTTGCGTGCGCCCGTCTGACGGCGCGCCGCGAAGAAGAGTGCCAGTGCCCCCAGAAATATCAAATAGGCACCGATGCGGTGATCGAACTGGGCAAGACCCGGATTGGCAAAAAAGTTGAGATACCAGGGATGCTGAAAAAAGGGCTGCTCGGGACCAAAACGCCCGTTCATGCTCGGCCAGGTCTCGTATATGAGGCCAGCGTGAAGGCCCGCCACCAGTGCCCCCATTAACATCTGTACATAAATGAGCAAGGCGACGAGTTTGGCGAGGGGGGCCTGGGGTGCGGGAGGCGTTTCTGAATCCTGGGGTCGCAGATACTGCAACGCCGTCCACACGATGGCCGCGAAGATAATGAGCGCGAGCCCCAGATGTGCCGCAAGGCGATACTGGCTCACCGAGACCCGGGTTGAGGTCTCGATGCCGCTCGTCACCATCCACCAGCCGACCAGCCCCTGCAGCCCCCCGAGGACAAAGAGGGTTATCATCCGCGGCCACTCCTTGCGGGAGATCGCCCCCCGCCAGGCAAACCACAGAAACGGCAGCAAAAACACGAGGCCGATCAGCCTGCCGAGCAGCCGATGGCTCCACTCCCACCAGAAAATGCCCTTGAACTGAGCGAGCGTCATGCCGCGGTTTTCAAAGCGATACTGGGGGATCTCCTTATAATGGTCGAATTCGCGTTGCCACGCGGCATGATTCAGGGGCGGGATGACACCCGAGATTGGGTGCCAG